>DASQKT010000678.1:0-2479 GCA_035630415.1 Skermanella sp. | reverse complement strand
CTCGGCAGGATGCCTTCTGCGAAGCCATGGCTTGCGGAGTCGGCGGGGCGGAAGCCGCTCGGCGCGCGGGGTACTCGGCGCAGGGCGCTAAGCAGCGGGGTGCGTTCCTGATGCGGCAGCCGGAAATCCGTATCCGCGTCGATGAAATCCGCACGGCCCGCCAAGCCGACCATCAGGCCCAGCTCGACGAGGCGGCGGAGCAGGTCGGCCGCGTCATCGAGGTCGCCTTCGAGACCGGCCGTTCCGGACTGGCGTTGCGCGCAATCGAGTTCCGCCTGAAGCTGCGCGGCGTCATCCAGGACAAGCGGATCGCCCATCATTATTTCGGCTGCCTCGACAGCCAACCCCAAGCCGATGCCGATCTCGAAGTCCTCGACTGCGACCCGGATGAAGAACTCGATCCCATCCGCTTCCTCCCCGGCTACATCCCGGAACCCGCCGCCCAGCCCTCCGCCCAGCCTGCCGACGCCACCCCGGCAGTGACGGAAAGTGACCTTCCCGCATTACCGGCGCCAGCCTTCCAGCCCACGATTTCAGCGGGCAGGATGACCTATATTGACCTTTCGCGCAGAATCGAAAAGATGACCTCCGATTTCTCCTCGCTCCTCGAATCGACCGCGCTGACCAGTCCCATTAATTCGCTGGAAGGGCCGAGTAGCACAGGTCCGATGTGTCGCGCTTGATGTCGAACTTAGCCGAGTCCAGGTACTCTCTGCCGCGTTCCGCCTCCGCTTCGGAAATCACGGTGCCGTGGAACTGCCCGAACCTGTCGTAGACGTTGACGACCTGCTCCGTCACCGCCGCGTCCATCGGCAGGCCGGGGCGGGCGGCCCTGGGCGTCTCCTGAGTGCCCTCCGGCGGGTCATTGTCCAGCCATTGCAGATGAACCAGCGCCACGATCCTGTCGTCGGCCGGACTGACGCGGTCCAGCGCCAGGATCTGGACCCGGTTGCCGAGCTGCGTCCGCATCGCGCGGGAAAAGTCCAGCGGCGGCCGGGGCGCCGAAATCGCCGCCGGTTTTGCGAACAGTGGCGTCGGCGCCGGCTTCGACGCGTTGACCAAGCCGGTCAGATCGCGGCCGCCATCGTCGCGGAGGGTGCCCGCCCGCACCTCGTCCAGGCTCCACAAGGTGCCGCCGAACGCGCCGGCCTTGGTGTAGATGTTGATCGCCTCGCCGGTCTCGCCGCCGCAGTTCACCGCCGCCACGATGGGGTGGCCGTCGGACCCGCTCCGCTGCGACGTCAGGATGCGGACGCCGTTTCCCTTGCGCGTCACGATCGGCTCGCTGAGGTCGAGCCCCGGCTTGATCGCGGCCCACAGGGCCATCGCCCCGGCGACCATCCCCCCTCCGATCAACAGCAACGGTGCGACCATGATTCCTCCCTGTTCGGCTGGGGCCAGCCTATTGCAACGTCTCCGGGCCGGCAAGCACGGCTCCCTCCGGAGAGTTCGCGCGGCTTCGCTTGACCTTAACCCTTTTCGCACTAGAACATAGTAGGAACAATGGCGCGGGCGGGATCATGGAGTTATTGAAAAAACTGGAGATTCTGGCCGACGCGGCAAAGTACGATGCGTCATGCTCCTCCAGCGGGTCGGACCGGAAGAACTCGGCCGGGACCAAGCATGGGATCGGTTCGACCGAGGGCATGGGGATCTGCCATGCCTATGCTCCCGATGGCCGCTGCATTTCGCTGCTCAAGATCCTGCTGACCAATTTCTGCGTCTATGACTGCCTGTACTGCGTCAACCGGCGCTCCAGCAATGTGCGCCGCGCGCGGTTCACGCCGGAGGAGGTGGTGGACCTCACGCTGGGGTTCTACCGGCGCAACTACATCGAAGGGTTGTTCCTGAGTTCCGGGATCATCCAGAGCCCCGACTACACGATGGAGCAGATCGTCCAGGTGGCGCGGACGCTGCGGGAGCAGCACGGCTATCGCGGCTATATCCACCTGAAGACCATCCCGGACGCCTCGCCGGAACTGCTGGCGGAGGCCGGGCGCTACGCCGACCGGCTCAGCATCAATGTCGAACTGCCGGTGGAAGCCTCGCTGGGCAAGCTGGCTCCGGAGAAGGACGGGACGGTGATCCGCCGTTCGATGGGCCGGCTGCGGCTCAACATCGAGCAGGCGAAGGAGGAACCGAAGGGACCGCGTTTCGCGCCCGGCGGGCAGAGCACCCAGATGATCGTCGGCGCCGACACCACTGACGACAAGGGCATCCTGGCGACCAGCGACCGGCTCTATAACGCCTATCGCCTGCGCCGGGTCTATTACTCGGCGTTCAGCCCGATCCCGGACGCGAGCGCCGTGCTGCCGCTGAAGCGCCCGCCGCTGATGCGCGAGCACCGGCTCTATCAGTCCGACTGGCTGATGCGGTTCTACGGCTATCAGCCGGACGAGGTGATGGATGCTACCGGGCCGGACGGGATGCTGCCGCTCGACATCGATCCCAAGCTTGCCTGGGCGCTGCGGTTTCGCGA
>DASQKT010000677.1:0-5106 GCA_035630415.1 Skermanella sp. | reverse complement strand
CGCTCCGGAAGAAGCGATGCTGTGGCGTGAAGCAGGCCTGCTCAATGCCCATATCGGCAATCTGAACGCGGCGGTCGGCGCCCTGGAGACCTTCATGACGCTGGGCGTCAACGACCTGCTGCGCCACCAGACCGCCCTGCTGATCCAGCAGCTCAAGACCCGCCTGAACTGACTTCCGACCGTCTTCAATATCCTCAGCCCTGCTGACCCGCCCCGGAGTGTACCCCGATGAGCCTTGCCGTCGCCATTCAGATGGACCCCATCGAAAGCATCAACATCGATGCCGACAGCACCTTCATGATGGCGCTGGAAGGGCAGCGGCGCGGGCATGCGCTGTTCCACTACCTGCCGCAGCACCTCAGCTTCCGGAACGGCAGGCTGTACGCACGCGTACGGCCCCTGGAAGTCCGCCGGGAATACGGCAACCACTTCAGCTTCGGCTCGGAGCAGACGATCGATCTGGCGACCATGGACCTCGTCCTGATGCGCCAGGACCCGCCGTTCGACATGGCCTATATCACGGCAACCCACCTGCTGGAGCACATCCAGGCGAGCACCCTGGTCGTCAACGATCCGGTCCATGTCCGGAATGCGCCAGAAAAACTGTTCGTCACCCATTTCCCCGACCTGATGCCGCCGACGCTGATCACCAGCGACAAGGCGGAGGTCCTGTCGTTCCGCGCCGAGTACAAGGACATCATCGTCAAGCCGCTGTTCGGCAACGGCGGGGCCGGCGTGTTCCACCTGAAGCCGGACGACGAGAACCTGGGCTCCCTGCTGGAGATGTTCACCCAGCTCTACCGCGAACCGGTGATCATCCAGAAATACCTGCCGGAGATCCGGCAGGGCGACAAGCGGATCATCCTGATCGACGGCGAACCGGGCGGAGCCGTCAGCCGCATTCCCGTCAGCGGCGAGGCGCGGGCCAACTTCCACGCCGGCGGTGGCGCCCAGAAGACCACGCTGACCAGCCGCGAGCGCGACATCTGCGCCGCGATCGGGCCGACTTTGCGGGAAAAGGGGCTGGTCTTCGTCGGCATCGATGTAATCGGCGACTACCTGACTGAGATCAACGTGACTTCGCCGACCGGCATCCAGGAGATCAACAAGCTGGACGGCGTCCAGCTAGAGGTTACCCTGTGGGACGCGATGGAGCGGCGCTACCACGAGCAGCACGCCGGCAAGCCCGTGTAAGCGGGTCGCCGATTAGTCCTCGTTGACGAAGGCGCAGTACTTGTCGGCGAGGGCGGCCACCGCCGCATCGTACAGGCGCTTGCCATGCTCCGGCGTAGCGAGGCCTGGATTGGAACCGATCCTGCCGTCGGGAAACCGGCGGCGGTAGTCGCGGGCGTCGTGGAACATGCTGCTGGGAGCGGTCGGCGGATCGAGCGGCGCCGTCTTGATGTGGTCGGGGTAGAGGTACTGCACGACCGACACTTCGCTCGGCGTCGCGTGGCTTCCTTCCGAAGCGCCGAACAGCTCCTTGCTCAGCTTGTAGACGCTGTCGTTCTCCCACCAGCTTATGACCTTGCAGCGGATATCGGGCGCACTCGGCCCCCAGGCCGCGCGCAGTTCGGTATGGATTTCCTGGAAGGCCGCCCGCACCGTCGCGATGTTGCCGCCATGGCCGTTGACGAACAGGAAGCGCTGAAAGCCGTGCTCGGCCAGCGCCGTGACGTAGTCGCGGATGACCAGCATCAGGGTCGAGGGCCGCAGCGTCATCGTTCCAGCGAATTCCATGTGGTGGGCGGCCATACCGACACCGATGTTGGGCGCCACAAGAGCCCCGGTCGCCTCGCCGACGCCCCAGGCTATGTGTTCGGCGCAGATCGCATCGGTCCCGATCAGCCCGTTTGGGCCGTGCTGTTCGGTGGAGCCGATCGGCATGATGATGCCGCGCGACGTCTTCAGGTAGGTTTCGACCTCAGGCCAAGTGCGGAGTTGAAGGCGCATAGTCCATCCCGTTGTTTTCCGCCCGACGGCTTTCTCGAAAACCCGTCAGGCCTGCCGTAACACCATGGTAACGCCCAGATCGCTCTGCAATGTTCCATTCAGCGTCCAGCGCCCACGCTGAAACTGGAATGTGTCGAAACGGGCGGTCGGGCGGCCGCTGCCGTGCAGCAGCACGACCGTATCGCCGTCGATCCGCCAGCGGGTTTCGGTCGGACGTCCGCCCTCGACCCCGCCGTCGGGAAAGAAGCGGAGGGTGGCGAGGAACTGGCCGTAACCGTCCTCGAGCGCCCATTGTCCGGCGGAAAGGTCCACCGGGATCGGCAGGGAAGCCTGCGAGGAGGCTGTGCTGGCGGGAACGGCCGCCGGGGCGTCTGGACTGCGCAGCACCCATGTCGTGCCGCCGGACGCCGGGTCGGTTCCGGTGATGGTGGCGCCCGACTGGTCCTGTCCGGCATCGGTAAAGCGGACGGTCGGCCGGCCTTCGGCGTCGTAAAAGGTCAGGGCGCCGTTCTCGGCCGACCAGAACCGGGCTTTCGGATCTGTATCGCCGCCGATGCCGCCATCGGGCAACAGCGTGATACGGGCGGTGGAGCCGCCGTTGGAGGGTCCGAACTTCCAGGTCGTTCCGGAAAGTTCATCGGCGGTGAGGGACGTGTTCGCCGGCTGGAACGATGCCTGGGGCTGGAACGGAGCCGGTTCGGGGACCGGCTGCGGCTGGGGAGCGCTCTGCTGGGCGCCGTTGCCGCTGACGACGCGGAGGCTGCCGACCGGCACCGTGCCGTACTGGCTGGAGAACGTCAGTGTCCAGCCGTTGCCCTGCTGCTGGGAAACGCCGGAGATGACATGGTCGCCCGTGTCATAGATCGTCACCGTGCCGCCCATATCGACGGCGAGCCGATTGACGTGACCGAAATACGCGTAGCGGATGTCGTTCTGGCCGCCGCTGGAGTTTGGCTGGCCAAGCTCCTGCGGCCACCACGAACCGTAATTTCCGAACGAGCCGAAGGACGAACCTGAACTCTGCGCCGGTTCCTGAAACAAGTTCAGGTCACCGCCAAGCAGGTAGGACAGGTCGTTGCAGACGCCATCGACCTTGGCCTTCAGCGCATTGTTGAACAGGTCGCTGACCATCGTCATGCCACCGCGCATCCATTGGCCGGAACCGCCGAAGTCGGGATGGCTGAACTGCGCCATGGTGCCGCCGCCCCGTTGCAGGGCGTCGAGCATGGTCAGGACGCCATCGGTGCTGGCGCCGTGGCGCTGGGCGATCTCGGCGATCTTCGCCTGTCCTTCAGAAGTCAAATTCCGCATCGCCGGCAACCCGTCCACAAATTTTCACCCATAGCCGCCTATTACCATGCACGTAAAATCCGACAAGGCGGATTCAATCGCTGGCGGGGCAATGCTGACCTGTTTAATCGGATAAACCACCCAAACGGATTAGATGCTCCCCTGCGGCAATCCGACCACGTGCGGAGAGCCTGGCATATGCCCCCCGCCCTGGCGGTTCGCCCGTATTCAGCATACAAGAGCGTGTGCCATGAAGCGGGAGGCCTCACGTTGGTTGCGCGGGTTAATACGGTGGCCTTCCAGGGCATCGAAGTCCTGGATATCGACGTTCAGGTCCAGCTTTCCGGCGGCATCGTGGCCTTCAACGTCGTGGGCCTGCCCGATAAGGCGGTGGGCGAAAGCCGGGAACGCGTCCGCTCGGCGTTCCAGGCCCTGGGCCTGTCGCTGCCCGCCAAGCGCATCACCGTCAACATGGCCCCCGCCGATGTCCAGAAGGAAGGCAGCCACTACGACCTGCCGATCGCCCTGGGCCTGCTGGTCGCGATGGGCGTGCTGCCGGGCGACGAGATCGCCGGCTATACCGCCCTGGGAGAACTGGCGCTCGACGGCAGCCTGACCGCCGTCGCCGGGGTGCTGCCGGCCGCCATCGGCGCCGTATCCCACAAGCGCGGGCTGATCTGCCCGGCGGCCTGCGGCAGCGAAGCCGCCTGGGCCGCCGATCTCGAAGTGCTGGCGCCGCCGACCCTGCTTGCCTTGATCAACCATTTCAAAGGGACGCAGGTGCTGACCCCGCCGAAACCGCATATGGAAGAAGTGGCATCCAGCATGCGGGACCTGCGCGACGTCAAGGGACAGGAAACCGCGAAGCGCGCGTTGGAAGTGGCGGCGGCCGGGAACCACAATCTGCTGATGGTGGGGCCTCCGGGATCGGGCAAGTCGATGCTGGCCTCCTGCCTGCCGGGAATCCTGCCGCCGCTGGACCCGACGGAAGCGCTGGAAGTATCCATGATCCACAGCGTCGCCGGGCTTCTGCAAGGCGGCAGGCTGTTACGCAACCGGCAGTTTAGAGAGCCGCATCAGGGCACCAGCCTGCCGGCGCTGGTCGGGGGAAGCTCCAAAGCCAAACCCGGTGAGATCAGTCTGGCGCATAACGGTGTGCTCTTCCTGGACGAACTGCCTGAATTTCCAAGGCAGGTGCTCGAAGCGCTGCGCCAGCCGCTGGAGACCGGACGCGTGACGGTGGCGCGGGCCAACGTCCATGTTACGTATCCGGCGCGTTTCCAGCTTGTCGCCGCGATGAACCCGTGCCGCTGCGGCTTCCTGGACGACCCGTCGCGCGCCTGTGCCCAGGCGCCCAAGTGCGCCGTTCAGTACCAGTCAAAGATCAGCGGACCCATGTTCGACAGGATCGACTGTCATGTCGACGTACCGCCGGTCAGCGCCGCCGATTTGAGCCTGCCGCCGCCGGCGGAAGGCAGCGCCGAGGTTGCGGCCCGAGTCGCCGCCGCGCGGGCTACCCAGGCGGCCCGGCTGAAGGAAGCCTATAGCGGAAACGGCCTAGCACCCCGGACCAATGCGGAGGCGGACGGCGACCTGCTGGAACGGATCGCGGCGCCGGACCAGCCGGGCCGCAAGCTGTTGACAGAGGCGGCCGAGCGGATGCGGCTATCGGCGCGGGGTTATCACCGCGTGCTCCGCGTCGCCCGTACGCTGGCCGACCTGGAGCACAGCACGGGAGTACGCCGGCACCACATCGCGGAGGCGCTGAGTTACCGGCGTGTGAGTCCCAGCCGCTAGGCGGTGTCGGCCGAAGCGATTAGATGTCGCACGGCTTGCGCCGGTGCAGGGTCCTGTTGCACAGTT
>DASQKT010000676.1:0-2316 GCA_035630415.1 Skermanella sp. | reverse complement strand
GTCGTTCTGGCCGGCTTTCCAGGCGGCGATGCCGACGTTCCAGTTGCCGCTGCGCGTGGCTGCGGGCGGTTCCGGCTCCCGCCGGGGCGCAGGAGCAACCGCTATGGCAGCCGAGGTCGGGATGGTCACGGCCGAGGGCGGCAGGATCGACGAGTTTTCGTCGTCCGTCGAGGCAAGCTCGACCTTCGTGGCGGCCTGGGGCCTGACGGAGCGTCCGCGCGGCGTGCTGACGGTCGCTCCCGCCGCAAGCCCGCGTACGGAGTCGAAAGCGCCGTTCGGGCCGGTAGGGACCGCGTTGCCGTCGCGCGATGGTGCGGGCGGCTTGCGGTCGCCGCGCGCCATGCGCTTCAGCGCAAGCTGGTAGACCTTGTCGGCCCCGGCATGGTCGGCATAACGCTCCAGCCAGCCGCGAAGCTCGCTGTAGGTCGCCTTGTGGGAGGGATGCATAAGCCGCTGGTACTCGACATTGCCCATCAGGCGCATGTCGGTCACATCGGCGATGAGCTTGTCGGCGGCGCGCCAGTCGGTCGCGTCCTGAGGCTCGAATATGCGGCGGTAGCGGTCAGCTTCCTGCTGGTTGAGCTGAGCTTCGTGGATGCCTAGGCGGCTCTGCCGGCTGGGTGCAACCGGACTGTCCACCGACCAGGGGGCCGACGACTCTTCAGTTCTGTAAGCGGTGTCCCGGTCGCGCGCTATGGCCTGACCGGCGCCCCAAAAAGGGAGCTGGATCAAGACCGTAAGGCACAGGAAGGCACCGCTGAGGAGGTGTGACCGCGAACTTGTTTTGGTTAAATTCGCGTTAACATTCTTCCCTGACATGAGGGACAAATACCGGATGTCGCCTGATGTCACAAGCTTCCATATCTATGCTGTACCTTGGTATGCGCCTGCGTCAGGGCTTTCCGCCAACGATTCCAGCCGATTAAGGGGTAAGAAATTTTTTCTTGAAGGCGACGAGATCGCGCCATGAATCACGCTTCATCGCCGGCTGGCGGAGCAGAAAAGCCGGGTGATAGGTCGGCAGCACGGGAATCGGCCGGGCCGCCGGCCCGGAGGTCAGGGCAGGGGTGAATTCCAGCCAGCGGCCGCGCAGCCGCATGATCCCTTCGGACCGGTCGAGCAGGGCGCTGGCCGAGGTTCCGCCCAGCAGCATCAGGCCTTCCGGGGCGATCAGCTCGATATGGCGCTCGACGAAGGGCAAGCAGGCCTGGATCTCGTTGGGGTTGGGCTTGCGGTTGCCGGGCGGACGCCACGGCAGGATGTTGGTGATGTAGACGGAGTCGCGGTCCAGCCCGATGCATTTCAGCATCATGTCCAGCAGCTTGCCGCTCTTGCCGACGAAGGGCAGGCCCTGGCGGTCCTCGTCCTCCCCCGGCGCCTCGCCGATCAGCATCAGCCGGGCCTTGGGATTGCCGTCGGCGAAGACCAGGTTGGTCGCGGTCGCCTTCAGCGCGCAGCCGTCGAACGCCGCCATCGCGGCGCGCAGGTCTTCCAGCGTTTTGGCTTCCGTCGCCATGTTCCGGGCGGTCGCTCCGGCGGCGGGGGTGCCGAGCAGCGCCGGCTGGGCAGGGCCGGGACGGCGCGACTGGGCGGCGGCGGCGCCCGCCTTGGCCGGAGCGTTCCGCCCCTGGGGAGAGGGCTGGGCAGCCGCAGGGGACGGCTGCGCCACGCGCGGCGCCACCTTCGTCCAATCGGTGGGACTGTCCGAGATCGCCTCGTCGGCGCCGACATCGATATGCCAGCGCAGCAGGGCGACAATTTCTCGCATGTCAGGCTGGTTCAATTCTCACCGCTCGAATTCTGACTTGGCCCACCCTTATTCATGGTTTGACCCTTGGATTGAACCTATGTTCTTTCATTGGCCTTGAACAAGAGATAAGCAGCCAGGGCCGGCTTGCGGAGATGCCTATCTGACGGCATCGACCGGTTATCCGGATAAAATGCGGTGGGGAAAAAAGAAACATGGAACGCGAGGTAATGGAATACGATGTCGTGATCGTCGGCGCCGGGCCAGCGGGCCTGAGTGCGGCGATCCGGCTGAAACAGCTGGCATCCGAGCAGGAGCGCGAGGTTTCCGTCTGCGTCCTGGAAAAGGGCTCGGAAGTGGGCGCGCATCTGCTGTCGGGCGCCGTGCTGGAACCGCGCGCCCTGAACGAGCTGATTCCGGACTGGAAAGAAAAGGGCGCTCCGCTCAATACGCCGGCGACGGAAGACCACTTCATCTACCTGACGGAGACGAAGTCCTACAAGCTGCCCAACCCGCCGCAGATGAACAATCACGGCAACTACATCATCAGCCTCGGGATGTTCGGCCGC
>DASQKT010000675.1:0-6492 GCA_035630415.1 Skermanella sp. | reverse complement strand
AGGAGAGCCGCGTTGGCCTTGCCCGCGTCCTCGATATTGCCGCCCGCCTCGATGCGGTAGCCGGGGGGAAGTGTCGCGATCAGCGGCGCCAGCGCTTGGGCGATCTCCATGGAAACCTGCGGCGGCTGGAGGTTTTCATCGATATCGCTGCGCACCGTGATCGTGGGGGTGCGGTCGCGGCGTCTCAGGATCGGATCTTCGCTGCGGACCTCGATCCTGCCGATCTGGCTGAGCGGGATCGGACGGCCGTCATGGCTGGTCAGGGTCAGGTCGCCCAGCCGGGCCGGGTCGAGACGTTCCGGGCCGGAGGCGCGGGCGACCACGTCGACGGTCCGGATATCCTCCCGCACCTGAGTGACCGGCACACCGGTCAGCAGGAATTGAAGCTGCTCGCCGGCGTCGCTGGGTGTCAGACCGATCAGGCGCAGGCGGTCCTGATCCAGGACGAAATGGACAGTAGGCACGCGCTCACCCCAGTTCTGGTTCACCTGACGGGTATGGGGGTTGGCGCGCATCACCGCCTGGACCTCGTTGGCGATGGATCGCAAGGTGGCGGTGTCGGGTCCCATGACCCGGAAATTGACCAGGAAGCGGGAATAAGGACCGAAGACGAGCTGCGTCGCCCGCAGGCGCGCTTCAGGCGCCAGACCCTCGGCGATCTTTTCCCGCAGCCGGAGCTTCAGGCGGTCGCGGGCCTCGGCATTCGGCGTCAGCACGATGATCTTGGCGAAGGACGGATCGGGCAGTTCCGGATTGTAGGACAGGACGAAGCGGACGGCACCCCGGCCGATATAGCTGGAGACGATCTCCGCTTCCGGCTGCCGCTTCAGCCAGTCCTCGACTTTCTTCGTGGCGGCGCTGGTCGCCTCAATGCTGGTCCCTTCCGGCATCTGAACCTCGACCAGAACCTCCGGACGGTCGGAGTTCGGGAAGAACTGCTGCTTGACCGATCCCATGCCGACGCCTGCCAGCACGAACACGGCGACGACGGCTCCGGCGACGACGAACTTGTGGCGGATCGACCAGCCGACCAGGCGGCGGAGCCGCCGGTAGTTCGGCGTGGCGTAGATCGCGGCATGCCCGCCGGGAACGGGCTTGATGTCGGGCAGCATCTTGACGCCGAGATACGGCGTGAAGATGACCGCGACGAACCAGGACGTGATCAGGGCGAAGCCGACGATCCAGAAGATGTTGCCGGCATATTCCCCGGCGGTGGACTTGGCGAAACCGACCGGGGTGAAGCCGATGATCGTGATCAGGGTACCGGAAAGCATCGGCGCCGCCGTGTGGCTCCAAGCATAGGCGGCAGCCTTGGTGCGCTCGAAGCCTTCCTCCAGCTTCACCACCATCATTTCGATGGCGATGATCGCATCATCGACCAGCAACCCCAGGGAGATGATCAGCGCGCCCAGCGTGATCCTGTCGAACGCCCTTCCGGTGTCGAGCATGATGACGAAAACAGCCGCCAGCGTCAGCGGCACGGCCGCCGCGACCACGAGGCCGACGCGCCAGCCAAGGCTGACCAGACCGACGATCATGACCACGCCGAGCGCCACGAAGAACTTGAGCATGAATTCATCGACGGCTTCACGGATATTGACCGCCTGATCCGTGACCTTCGTGAAAGTGAGGCCGGCGGACAGCTCCGCCGAAATCGCCTTCTGTTCGGCCTCCAGCGCCTTGCCGAGCTCCAGGCCGTTCCAGCCATCCTGCATGACGATGCCGAGCATCAGAGCCGGCTCGCCGTTGTGGCGGATCAGGAAGGTGGCCGGGTCCTCGTAGCCGCGCTCGACATCGGCGACATCGGACAGCTTCAGCGTCCGTCCGCCTGAAACGATCGGCGTGTCGCGGATCTTCTGCAAGTCGTCATAGGCGCCGTCTAGACGGACCAGGACCTGCGGTCCGTCGGTGTCGATCGACCCGGCAGGAGTGACCGCGTTCTGACGCTGGAGCGCTTCGAAGATGTCGCGAGCGCCGACGCCGAGCGTCGCAAGCCGGGCGTAGGAGAACTCGACGAAGATGCGTTCGGGACGCTCTCCCAGGATATCGACCTTCTTGACGCCGGCCACGTGCAGCAGCCGCTGGCGAAGCTTTTCGGCCTCCCGCGTCAGCAGGCGCGGCGGCATTCCCGGCGCTTCGACGGCATAGAGCGCGAAGGTGACATCGGAGTATTCGTCGTTGACGAAAGGTCCCAGGGCGCCCTGCGGCAGGTTGCGCCCCTCGTCCCCCAGCTTCTTGCGCGCCTGATAGAATTCATCAGCGACTTCGCGGGCGGGGGTGTCGTCGCGGAGAGAGACCGTCATCAGGACCAGCCCCGGACGGGTGAAGGTCTCGACACGGTCGTACCAGCGCAATTCCTGCATGCGCTTTTCAAGTGGCTCGGCGACGAGATCCTGCATCTCCTGCGCCGTGGCGCCGGGCCAGACGGCGGACACCGTCAGCACCTTGATCGTGAAGGACGGATCTTCGGCGCGGCCGAGCTTGAGGAAGGCGTAGCCGCCGGCCAGAATGACCGAGACGATCAGGAACAGCGTGATCGCGCGCTCCCGGACCGCGAGAGCGGAGAGGTTGAAGCCCATCATCGGAGCGCCGCCCGTTCTCCGGCGGCGGTCTGATTGCCGGCGACCCGTTCATCGAGGGTGCGAACGCGCTGGCCTTCGTGGAGGACATGGCCTCCAAGCGCCACGACTGTTTCGCCGACCCGGACACCATCTCCCAGGATGACGTTCTCGCCACCCAATGCGACAATCCGGACGGGGCGAAACGAGACCGCGGACGTGTTGCCGTCAAGAACCCAGACGCCGGGTCCCCGCCCTTCGTCGGTAATGGCACCGAGCGGAACCGAGCTTGCGGCGGCATGGCCGGTGCCTGTGATATGGACCGTCACCGTTGCGCCCAGCGGCGCGCGGGCGGCGTCGCCTTCGAGGACGTAGCGGGCGTCGTAGGTCCGGGTGACGGGATCGGCGGCATCGGAAAGCTGCCGGAGCCGGGCTGGCCAGGAGGTATCGCCGCCGTACAGGCTGGCTTCGGCCGAAGATCCGACGGCCGGGCGGATTGTCTCCGGCAGGTTGATCGAGGCTTCACGTGGACCGGCATGCGCCAGTTTCACGACGGGCTGGCCGGTGGTGACGACCTGCCCCGGTTCCGCCAGCGTCTCCACCACGGTTCCGTCGGCATCGGCGACCAGCGTCGAGTAATCGCCCTCGTCCTGTGCGACCTTGAGCTGCGCCTCGGCGGCTGACAGCAAGGCGCGGGCGCCATCGGCCGCCGCCTTGGCCTGATCGTAAGCCGCTTTGGAAACGGCGCCGGTGGTCACAAGCCCGCGATAGCGTGCCTCGTCGGCGGTGGTCTGGATCACGCGCGCCCTGGCAGCCGCGACGTTGCCGATCTGCGCCGTGATCGCGTGGGCATATTCCGTGCGGTCGATCCGCATCAACGGCTGGCCGGCCTTGACGGTCTGACCGGTATCGACCAGCCGCTCGATGACTTTGCCCGAAACCCGGAAGCCCAGGTTGCTCTGGATGCGGGCCGAAACGACCCCGGTAAATCCGCGTGTCGCAGCCTTGGCCGGCTGGACCGTCGCGACCCTGACAAGCTGGTCGCCGGTTCGCGGATCGGCGGCCGGTGCGGTCGCCGACTCAGACGGCGTGCAGGCGGCGAGAGTGAGCGCGGTTAGCGCTACGACCGCCGCGAAACCTGATGGTTTGAAACGAGGCATGATGGTTCCTCATGATCGCTGACGGCCGGAACGGCGGAATCAGGCGGCAACGGCCGGGCGGTAGCGGTCGGCGACCTGGCTGCGCGAGAGGTTCGGCGCCAGCGCCAGCCTTGCGGTATCGTAGGCGATCCACTGGCTCTCATCGGCGAGCGGCGGAATGGTCACCGTCTCTCCCTTGTCTAGCCCGACCAGCGCCGCATCGACCAGATCGCCAGGGTCCATCACCAGACCCGGCATCAGCGCATCGGCATCCTTGCCCGAACGCTCCCAGATCTCCGTGCGCGTGGCGCCGGGCAGCACTGCCTGAACCTGAACGCCGGCATCGCGGACCTTTGCCGCCAGATCGATCGAGAGGTTCAGGATGAATGCCTTGGAGCCGCTGTAGACCCCATCCAGCATCTCGGGAGCCACCGCCAGCACGGAGGCGATGTTGACGATGGCGCCGGCCTTGCGGGCGACGAATGCCCGTGCGGCCGCAGCCGCCAGCAGGGTCGGCGCCGTGATGTTGATCGCGATCAGCCGCTCCAGCTCCGCCGGGCCGTTCTCCAGCAATCCGCCGTTCAGCGAGACGCCGGCATTGTTGACCAGCATGGTGATCGCGGGGTCGGAGCCAAGCCGGTCCCGGACCTTCGCCACATCGGCGGCATCCGCCAGATCGCTGGGAAGCACCTCGACGGTACGGCCCGTTTCGGCACGCAACCGCGTAGCGAGAGCTTCCATCCGGGCAGCGTTGCGGGCGACGAGGATCAGATCGTATCCGCGATGTGCGAGCCGGTCGGCGTAGACGGCGCCGATGCCGGAGGAAGCGCCGGTTACGAGCGCCGTGCCCCTGGCGTTAGACGTGCCGTTGGCGCTGGCCGAGCTTTTGGCGGTGACTGTCATGATCGATCTCCTGGTTGGACATGGTTGCCATCGAGTAACTTGCATGATGATAGGTACGTCACTATCATTATGCAAGCTTCTTCGTCAGGAGTTTTTCAGGTGGCAGCGGAGGCCGCTTCGATCTCATTGACTTCCGCAAGACAGCAGCCACATAGTAACTTTTATGATGCTACTGACTGCCGCAGGCTGAACCATGCAACGCAAAAGCTTCGACGAAATGATCTGTCCAATCGCCCGGAGCCTGGAGCGGGTCGGCGAATGGTGGAGCATCCTGATCCTCCGCGACGCCTTCGCGGGGCTGACCCGGTTCGAGGAGTTCCAGAAGAGTCTCGGCATCGCGCCAAATATGCTGAGCCGCCGGCTGGCGGCGCTGGTCGAGGCCGGCATGCTGGAGCGCCGCCGCTACAGCGATCGCCCGCCACGGGACGAATACGTGCTGACGGAGCGCGGCCGTGACTTCCGGGGCGTGCTCATGGCGCTGATGGCGTTCGGCAACCGGCATTTCGCGCCGGAAGGCGCCAGCGTGCAGATCGTCGATGCCGTCACCGGAGAGCCGGCGGACCCTGTTCTGGTCGATCGCCGGACGGGCCGCCCGCTGGTGGAACCCGACTTCACGGTCGCCCCCGGTCCGGCGGCAAGCGGCGCCACCAGCGCGCACCTCGCGAAGCGGAGCGCCACGGCGCGTCTGTCCGCCAAATCGCAGGAGCCGGACGCATGAGCGTTCTCGCCCGACCGATCATCCCGCGCTGAACGCGGCACAGACCGCGCCGCCGATTTCCAGGTCTACTCGGTCCGGACCATTATCAGCGTGTCGGTCCCGGACTCAGGCGCCCAGACTTCGCCGGCCCGGCCCAGGATCTGGCGCACATTGGCTTCCGGCCGGGGGTGCCGCTGGACGTCGAACTTTTCGGTTTCCGGATCGAACCGGACCAGCGCGTTGCCGCCGAAGTCGCTGAGCCAGATCTTGTCATGCTCATCGACATAGACGGCGTAAGTCAGCGGGTTATCGCCCGGCAGCTTCCAGCTACGCCAGGTATTCCCGTCGGGATCGTAAACGCTGACCTGTCCGCTGTTCCATTCGCTGACCCAGATCCTGCCCCGACTGTCGGACCAGACGCGGCGGGCGCCCTGGTCCGCCGTCGGCGGCTCGATCACCGTCGCGTCGCCGGTCCTGGTATCGATCCGAGCGATGTAGCTGCCCGCGAGAGAAGCGTAATAGATGTCTCCACCCGGCGTCGCAGTGATGCCATAAGGGCCGCGCCCGTCGGGAGCCTTGAAGACCTCGATATCGCCGCTGGCGGGGTTGAGCCTTCCGTAGATGCCGTTCTGGCCGGTGAACCACAGCACCCCGGCGCCGTCGAACGCGGCGGTATTCAGATTGGCGTTATCGGTACCGGCCGGCAGCGGGTAGCGCGTCACCTTTCGGGTGGCGGGATCGACCCGGACGATCGCGTTCAGTCCGCCGTCGGTGATCCAGGGAGCGCTGTCCGGACCGACGATGACCCCATGGGGCGCCGAACCGTCGCCCAGCGGGATCTGTTCGACCTTGCCCGTGGCAGGGTCGAGCCGTCCCAGGGCGCCCTGTCTCTGCGCCGTATACCAGACTCCGCCATCGGGTGCCGGCGCCACGTCATGGGGCCGCGAACCGGAAGGCACCTTGAACTCCTTCATGGAAAGGTCGGCGAAGGCCTGACCCATGCCCGTGAACAGCATCGCGGCGGTAGCCGCGATCAGCATCTTTCGCATCGAAAGCTCCTGGTCCAATTTGGCTGTTCAATGACAGATAGGTCGTCGCCGGGCTCTTCCAACGAGCAACCCGGTGCGGCGGTCGGCATATCCTCGCCCCGAAAATATGGCTATTGTCCGCAAAATCCATTGATGCTAAACCTCGG
>DASQKT010000674.1:0-3076 GCA_035630415.1 Skermanella sp. | reverse complement strand
CCCACCGTGATCGTGCCGACCGGCGGCCCCTTCGCCGAGACGGTCCACGAGGCGGAGGACATGTGGCGGCTGTCTCCCGCGATCGTGCGGCGGATGGTGCTGCTGGGGATGGACAGCCATGCCCTGCTGCTCCACGGCATCCGCTCCGACATCGCGACCGCGCCGGACTTCGGCGCGATCTGGGCCAATGCCGCCGCCGGGCGGGCCAGCGTCTGGATGCCGGGCGCGCTGGAGCGGGAGCGGCCGGATCTGGTCGATGATTGGGACATGAGTTCCGACAGCCTCGCCGCATGGCTCGCGGTGGAGTTGCGGGCGGAGCGTCTCATCCTGGTCAAGTCGGGCGCCTGCCCCTGCCATGCCGTCGATACCCTCGGCATGGTGCGCGACGGGCTGCTGGGACCCGACTTCCCCGGATGGCGGCGCCGGTTCCGGGGCAAGGTGTGGTGCGTCGGGCGCGATCAGGTGGAGGGGCTTGCGGCGGCCCTCGACCGCGACGAGGAGTTCGGCTGCCCGCTGGCCTCGGTCCCCTCGCTGATGGTGCAAAGACCGGCGTAACCACTCTGTCTGCGCCGTAGTCTGTCGCCGTCGGGAAAGTCGCGGACCAGGGCTTCGTCCATGCTGGGTTTCCCGGCAATGGACAGTAAAGCGGAGCGTCCCGGCATGGACAGCGGCAGCCCACGGCAAGTCATCATCACCCTCGCCTGCCCCAGCACGACCGGCATCGTCGCAGCGGTCTCGACATGTCTGGCCGAGCGCGGCTGGAACATCATCGAGAGCGCCCAGTTCGTCGACCGCGACCGTCAGCGCTTCTTCATGAGGCTGTCCTGCGAGGATGAGGCCGGAGCGGGCGACGCGGGTGGCTTGCGTCAGGCTTTCGAGCCGATCGCCGCGCGTTTCGCGATGGAGTGGAACGTCTGGAACCCGCTGGAGAAGCCGCGCCTGCTGATCATGGTATCGCGGTTCGGCCATTGCCTGAACGACCTGCTCTACCGCTACAGCATCGGCGCGCTGCCGGTCGAGATCGTCGGCATCGCGTCGAATCACAGGGACTTCGAGGCCTTCACCGCCGGTCACAACCTGCCGTTCCATTACCTGCCGGTGACCCGCGACACCAAGGCGGAGCAGGAAAGCCGGCTGCTGGAACTGGTCGAGGCGGAGCGGGTCGATCTGGTGGTACTCGCCCGCTATATGCAGGTCTTGTCGGACGATCTGTGCCGCCGCTTGAGCGGACGGGCGATCAACATCCACCACTCGTTCCTGCCCAGCTTCAAGGGCGCCAAACCTTACCATCAGGCACATAGGAGAGGCGTCAAGCTGATCGGGGCGACCGCGCATTACGTGACGCCCGACCTGGACGAGGGGCCGATCATCGAGCAGGACCTGTCACGGGTCAACCACGCCATGTCGGCGGAGGACTACACCGCCATCGGCCGCGACATCGAAAGCGTCGTGCTGGCGAGGGCCGTGAAGCTGCATGTCGAGCGGCGGGTATTCATCAACGGCGACTGCACCGTGGTCTTCGGCTGAGGTTGTTCGTCCAGTCAGCCATGCATGGGCGGTGGCAGGTTGACCAGGATGGAGGCCGCGAGGACGACCAGCAGGCCGGCCGCCGTCTCGAGTGCGACGCTGATGCGGAGGCCGGTATGGGACAGAAAGAACTGGTTTGCGGCGGCGAAGGCCAGAAGCAGGGCGAACAGCACCGTCTTGGCGACGGCCCACAGGCCGTATTCGGTTCCGAACAGGTCCGGCCAGCTTCCAATGATCGTCTGCCCCTGGTACAGGGCGGTGAGGGCCAGCGTCACCACGCAGGCAAGTCCGAACGGAGCGAACCGGCGCCTTGCCATGTCGGTTGCTTCCGAAGGGGCATCACGGAGCAGCAGGAACAGCGGCGCCAGACTGCCGAGCCACGCGCTGGCCGCCATCAGGTGCAGGGCCAGGGCTGATGTCAGCAGCATGCCGGCTCCACCCTCCATCGCGGCCCCGTGTCCCGTCCCGGCATGAAGCGCCACGCTGGCGCCCGCGAACAGAAGCGACCATATCCTCCCGCCGTGCCGGTACAACCTGAACAGTGCCACGGCGGCACCCAGAAGCAGCAAGCGGAACAGCAGGAGCTGGCCGAACGTCGTCCCGAAAAGGACGGTCGGTATCGCCTCGAACGTGCCGCCGACTGTATCGGATTGCGCCATGTAGGCGCTTTGCATCAGCAGCCATGCGGCGGCGGCAAAGAGCGCTACTTCCGCGCTGAACCAGACCAGCGCCCGGCAGGCGCGGTCGAAGCGCTCGGCGGCCTCGTCCGTCAGGTGTGCGACGACGGGATGTGCGAGCACGGTGCGGAACAGGATCACACCGAACACCGAGAACGACGCCGCCAGATGGAGGCCGCGTTCGACCGCCCGGACCCAGTCCGCTGTTTCCAAGCTCATGCCGAGATGCTCAGGGAGCGACGGTAAACTGGTACGAGCCTTCGCTCCGGTGGGTATCGACGGACACGACGCGCCACGTCACCTTGTAGGTTCCTGCGGTCAACGGCTTGAGAGCGACGGCCAGCCGGGCGGGTTCGCCCGGCACCGCTTGCGCAGTCCCTTGATCGACCCGCTGCCCCTTGGAGTTCGTGACTTCGATCTTGCTGAACTTCGGCTCGAGCGCTTCCGTGAAGGTAATGATCACCTCAGCCGGCGCTGATTTGACGACACCTTCGGCGGGCGATGCCTCCCTGAGTTTGGCATGGGCTTCGGCCCGACCGGTCAGGCCGATCATTGCCAGCAGTCCCAATGCCATGATCCATCCGCGCATCGCCAAGGCCCCCTCCCCCACCGTCAATCGATCGAAGTTCAGCAAGGTGAGCTTCGCCCGGATGAACCTAGCATTCGACGCTTCCGCTGGCGAGTTCCGGACAGCAAAAAGCCCGTCCGGGCTTGTGGCCTGGACGGGCTGATTTGGTTGCGGGGGCAGGATTTGAACCTGCGACCTTCAGGTTATGAGCCTGACGAGCTACCGGGCTGCTCCACCCCGCGTCAGGGTGTTCGGACATCGGCATGCGAATGAAGAATGAGTGACGGTCCGGGACACTGATATG
>DASQKT010000673.1:0-10949 GCA_035630415.1 Skermanella sp. | reverse complement strand
AACCCTGCGCAACATGGGCTTCGGCAACCCCAGCGGCGTCGCCGCCCAGATGCGTGCGTGGCACCATGGCCGCTACCGGGCGACCCGAAGCACGCGGGCGCGGGAGCTTCTGACCGAGCTTGGGCCGGCGCTGCTCCAGGCGCTGGGTTCCACGCCGCATCCGGACGACGCCTTCAACCGGTTCGACGAATTCCTGGCCCGGCTGCCGGCCGGGGTCCAGCTCTTCTCGATGTTCTACAGCAACCCCAACCTGCTGAACCTCGTGGCCGAGATCATGGGTACCGCGCCGCGCCTTGCCGAGGTGCTGAGCCGCAACCCGAACCGGCTCGACGCCGTGCTGACGCCGGGCTTCTTCGACGGGCTGCCCGACCGCCAATCGCTGGCCGAACAGCTGGACCTGCTGCTGGCGCAGGCGCGGGACTTCGAGGACGTGCTGAATATCACCCGGCGCTGGACCAACGACCAGATCCTCTGGGCCGGCATCCATATCCTGCGCAACATCACCGACGGCGAGCGTTGCGGCCCATTCCTGTCCGACGTGGCCGATCTGGCGCTGGCGGCGCTTGAGCCGCGCGTCACCGACGACTTCGCCCGCCGCCACGGCCGGTTCAACGGCCATTCCATGGCGATCCTGGCCCTGGGCAAGCTGGGCAGCCGGCAGATGACCCTGCGGTCCGACCTGGACCTCATCATGGTTTACGACGTGCCGCCCGGCCTCGGAACCTCCGACGGACCCAAGCCGCTGGCGCCGAACGAGTATTTCATCCGCCTGACCCAGCGGATGATCAACGCCGTGACGGCCCCGACCGGCGAGGGCCGGCTGTACGACATCGACATGCGCCTGCGTCCCAGCGGAAACTCCGGTCCGCTGGCGATCAGCCTCGAAGCCTTCACCCGCTACCAGCTCAACGACGCCTGGACGTGGGAGCACATGGCGCTGACCCGCGCCCGAGTGATCCACGGTCCGGCCGAACTGGCGTCGCGCCTGAACGATGCGGTCCGCGAGATCCTGACCCGCCCGCGCGACCCGGACAAGCTGCTGCGCGACGTGGCGGAGATGCGCGTCCGGATCGACAAGGAGTTCGGCACCACCGATATCTGGGAAGTAAAGTATGTCCGGGGCGGTACCATCGACGTCGAGTTCATCGCCCAGTACCTGATGCTCCGCCATGCCTCCGAACATCCCGAAATCCTCAGCAGCGACGCCGCCACGGCGTTGCGCGCCGCCGCTCAGGCCGGCGTGCTGGACGCCGGGATTGCAGCGGACCTGTGCGCCGCCCTGTCCCTGTGGCGGCGCATCCAGGGATTCCTGCGCCTGACGACCGAGGGCAAGTTCGTCGCCGACAAGGCCCCGGCGGGTCTGCGCGAGGCCATGATCCGCGCCGCCTTCCCGGAATGCGCCGAGGACCGGGACTTCGACTTCGACGCGCTGGAGGCCAGGGCGCGTGGAATCGCGGCACAGGCTCATCGGCATTTCGTGACCCTGGTGGAGGAACCGGCGGCGGAACTGGGGCCGGCGCCGGCTCCCGTTATGCCCGCTCCGTGAGCCGCTGCTTCAGGTGGTCGCTTAGTCGCAGCGCGAGGGCCACCAGGGTCAGCGTCGGGTTGATGTTGCTGCCGGTCGGGTAGACCGAGCTTCCGGCGACGTACAGGTTGTCCAGGCCATGGACCCTGCAATTGGCGTCCACGACGCCGGTCCGCTCGTCGTCGGACATCCGGGTCGTTCCCATCTGGTGGTAGCCGCCGACCATCGACGGGCTCCACGAGGTCCCACCTTCCCGCAACCAGGGATCGAATTGGAACAGCCCTAGGCCCAGCCGGGCCAGTTCGCCGCCCAGCAGCTTGCCCTGGACCTGGAGCGTCCGCTTGTCCAGTTCCCCCAGCCGCCAGTCGAGCACCGGCAGGCGGGAGCCGAGCGCGTCGCGCCGGTCCGACAGGGTGATCCTGCTGTCCGGGTTGGGCGCCTGTTCGGCCTGACAGAGGAAATAGACCTGATGCACGCCGTCGGGTTTCGGCACCATGGGCCGGTTATGGATCGCTCGCCGGTACAGGTTGTAGGCGGTGATGTCGGTCCCCTGGATCAGGTCCCACAATCCTTCCGCCAGGCGGTCGGGCACATGCCCGGCCGCGATCGACTGGGCGAAGCGGCGCATCGTCGCCATCGACGTCTCGTCGGTCACATACAGGAGTTGCAGGCGGGTATTGAGGATCTGCTCGGTCTTCGTCTTCTCCGCCGGGACGGTGATGGAGGGGCAGAAGACATGCTCGCCGAACCATCCCGGCCGGAACATGTCGATCAGGTGGAACGGGTCGCTGGTCGTCAGGCTGCCGATCCGGTCGCGTGGGTGCTCCATGAAGAAGCGTCCGACCAGATCGCGCCGGTTGCCGATGCCGTGCGGCTCGATCCGGTCGGAGGCCAGCATCAGCCGGGCGTTTTCGATCGCACCGCAGGCCAGCACGAACTGGCGGGCCTTGACGCGGGCACGCCGGCCGTTGAAGGCCACCAGTTCGACCGAATCGACCTTGTGGGCTGCGGCATTGCTGACGCATTCGGTGGCGTTGGCGTTCAGCAGGACACAGACATTGGGCGCCGTACGCAGCTCTTCCCGGTAGACTTCGCCGAATCGGGTCGGGGTGGCGATCTCCCAGAAATGGAACTTCAGCCGCGACTCGTCGAGGACGATGGGTTCGACGTTCAGCTTGTCCCAGATATCCGCATTGGTACGCCGAGGACCCAGCGAACAGATCGGTCTGGCCAAGTCGTACCAGGGCTCCAGCTCCTCCGGTCCGAACGGCCAGCCGCTGTACGGAACCCAGGAACGCTGCTGGAAGTCGATCGGCTGGAACTCGCCGCACCAGTTGTCCCAGTGGTTCGAACTGCCGCCGAAGAAGCGCAGCCGCGCTTCGTCCAGGCCGAAATACGGCACGCCGACGCTCTCGCCCTGATAGAGCGCCTGAGTGTCGTCGTCGTAGTCCATATCGCCGCTTTCGATCACCAGCACGTCGATGTTCGTGCCGATCAGGCTGCGGGCCATGCTGATGCCGGCGGGGCCGGCGCCGACGATGCAGATGTCGGCTTCAAGGACGGAGTTGTCGTCCAGAGTACGCAGATCGATGAACATGCCTAGTCCCTATGCTACCAGCGCCAGGGCCGAACAGGTGAGCGCCAGCGACCGGGGCAGGACCCAGCCATCAACCGTCACGACCTCGCCCTCTTCAAGGTCGAGCCGGGCGTTGCGGGCGGTATGGCCGCGCATGCCGGTCTCTCCGGCTTCGGCCAGCGAGACTTGCCACGCACGGGCAGCCGGCGTTTCCTCCGGATGAAGCTCCAGATATGTCCGCCCCAGGGCGCGCATGGCTTCCAGCGGGTCCCGTACCGGAATCACCGCCGGCAGGCCGGCCGTTGCGGCAGCCGAGACGGCGGCCAGAGACATCAGGAAGTGGCGTCGATGCATACGTGTTTGCTACTTTTAATGGTGTGCCGGGAGATGGAGCGTCGAACCGGGCTCGACGTTACGGCGCAGCGCGGCGTTGAACCGGCTGGGGCTTGAGTTCACGAACAGGAAGACCGCGACCGCGTTCACGACGGGGATGACGATCAGCAGGGACATCCAGCCCGGCCAACCCGCCCGCCGGCAGATACGCCAGCATCCCGGCAGCGGCGCCATGACCGCACACAGCAGCACCCCGAGAAGAACCATCTGGAAGACGTGGAACGGGATCATGGAAGGCCCTTCTTCATGGTGCGCGACGCTGTTCACGAACGTCGGGCGATACCTGGTTCGTTCGACCGTGGGCTTTGCAGAAGCAGGATGAGGATGACGAATCCCAGATAGGGAACCAAAAGCAGCAGGGACAGGGTCGGCGAGTATCCCCAGCGCCGGCACAATTGCCAGCATGGAGGGATGATTAGCGGCGCCATCAGCAGCCATCCCAATATCACGACGACAAGCATTGAGATAAAAGTTGACATGAATTTAATTTATTCGAACCCACCCCTTTCTTGCAACGATGTCAGTTGTTCTAATGCCGAAGGCGTTCAGTGGACGATGCGAACCCCAACGGACTGCGACTTACGCGGCAGTTGGCTTTAAAGGAGTTCCACCGTGTAGCGGACGAAGCCGTCGGCGGCTGCAAAGCTGTCGTAGAGCCGGCGGGCCGTCGCGTTGTCCGCGCGCGTCTGCCAGTAGACCTTCTGCCAGCCGTGCTCTCGGCCCTGGGCGATCAGATCCTCGATCAAGGCCCGGCCGGCGCCCGATCCCCGCCCATCATGGGCGACGAACAAATCTTCCAGATAGCAGACGGGTTTCGCCGACCACGTCCCAGGGTGGAGCATCGCGACGGCGAAGCCGACGACCTTGTTCTTCCGCACCGCCAAGCGGGCGAAGATGCCGGAACTCGGGTCGAGGATGCGGCGCCATGTTTCCGCCGTCACCTCTTCAGGGATCATTATTTCGTAGAAGCTGAGATAGCCGTTCCACAAGCAGCGCCAAGCCACTTCGTCCGCTGCCGTCGGGTCACGGATCTCGATCATTCCCGGTTCTTCTTCCAATTCGTCAGGCTTCCAGTTCGTCGGGGCAGAGCCCCTCTCTAGCCGAATTTTCGTTTCCATTCCCTCTCGCTTTTCGCCGCATGGGGACAAAAGATGGCTTGTGAGACTTTGCATCCACCCGCGTGTTTGAGTGAAGCTGTCGAGGAATGCCGTAACAGGGGTCGAAACGCATGAGTAGCGGAAACGAGATGGTGAACCCCGCCCCGCACCCACAGACGGGGCCTCACGCGGAACAGTCTTCCGTGGCGGCGCTCGTCTTTGGCGCGATTGGGGTAGTCTTCGGCGATATCGGTACAAGTCCGCTCTATACCATGAAGGAAACCTTCGCCGGTCCGCATCCCCTGGAACTCGACCGGCTGCATGTCCTGGGCGTGCTGTCGTTGATCTTCTGGGCCGTCACCATCATCGTTTCCGTCAAATACGTCATCGTCATCATGCGGGCCGACAACCGGGGCGAGGGCGGCAGTCTGGCATTGCTGGCGCTGCTCAACCGGGTGACCGGCGGAAAGCCCAGGATCGCGTCGTTGGTAGGCATGCTCGGTGTGTTCGCGGCCGCCCTGTTCTACGGCGACAGCATGATAACGCCCGCTATCTCGGTGCTGTCCGCCGTCGAGGGACTGGAAGTGGCGGCGCCACAGCTTCACCCGGCGGTGGTGCCGCTGACCATGGCGATCCTGGTGGCGCTGTTCGTGATCCAGAGCCACGGGACGGCGCGGATCGGGGTGTTCTTCGGCCCGGTCATGCTGCTGTGGTTCGTCACGCTGGCCGGTCTCGGCATCATCAACATCGTCCAGGACCCGGAAGTCCTGTGGGCGCTGAGCCCCCACTACGCTGTTGCCTTCATGATCGAGGACGGGTTGACCGCCTTCCTGGCGCTTGGTGCTGTCGTGCTGGCGGTGACGGGGGCGGAGGCGCTGTACACCGACATGGGCCATTTCGGCCGGCTGCCGATCCGGCTGGCGTGGTACCTGCTGGTACTGCCGGCCCTGATGCTCAACTACTTTGGTCAGGGTGCGCTGCTGCTGACGCATCCGGAATCCATCGTCAATCCGTTCTTCCATCTGGGGCCTGGCTGGGCCGGCATCCCGCTGGTGCTGCTCGCCACCACGGCGTCGGTCATCGCTTCCCAGGCCGTGATATCGGGTGCTTTCTCGGTGACGCGGCAGGCGATGCATCTGGGCTACCTGCCGCGCATGAGCATCGTCCATACCTCCGAGACGGAGATCGGGCAGATCTACATCCCCGTCCTCAACTGGACATTGGCCGGCTTCGTGCTGGCACTGGTCGTGGGCTTCCAGACCTCGACCAACCTGGCGTCCGCCTATGGAGTGGCGGTGACCGGGACGATGGTGATCGACACCGTGCTGATAGCATTGGTCATGGCGCTGCTGTGGCAGTGGCCCCGGCGCTACACCATTCCGCTGGTGGCATTCTTCCTGATCGTGGACCTGTCGTTCTTCATCGCCAATTCGACCAAGATCCTGCATGGCGGCTGGTTCCCGCTGACCATCGGGCTCATCATCTTCCTTCTGCTGACCACCTGGAACCGAGGCCGCGCGCTGCTGAAGGCCGGGTTTGAGCAGAATGCGATCCCGGAAGCCGAGTTCTTCAAGAAGGTATCCGAGGAGGCGGTCCGCGTGCCGGGGACCGCGATCTTCCTGGCCAACGTGTCCGGCGGCGTACCGCTGTCGCTGCTCAACAACCTGAAGCACAACCACGTCCTGCACGAGCGCGTCATCCTGCTGAGCGTCGTCATCGAGGAAGTCCCCTATGTCTCCCATGAACGCCGGGTCAGGGGCATCGACCTGAGCTGCAACTGCAACCGCGTCAACCTGCATTACGGCTATATGCAGTCGCCCAACATTCCCCGGACCCTGCGGGAGGCCCGCTACGACCAGCTCGGCTTCATCTACGAGCCTGCTACCGTCTCGTACTTCCTGAGCCGCAAGACGGTGATTCCCAGCGCCAAGCCCGGCATGCCGATCTGGCGGGAGAAGCTGTTCGCCTGGATGTTCCGAAGCTCCGCCAACCCGCTGGAATTCTTCTGCCTGCCGTTCGACCGGGTGGTCGAACTGGGCGGACAGGTGGAAATCTGAGGAGGCCGTAAAGAAAGTCCGCATCGGTGCGACGGTTGCGGAGCACGCCTGTTGGGTGTCGTTCAAGTATCGAGAACCGACACCAACCGGCTGCACCATCGAATGAATTTTCAATCAAAAACTTCCTCTTCATCATCCGTCGTCGAAACAAGCAAACCCCGTCTCCTCGGCGTCCTCGGCCCCGGCCTGATCAGCGGCGCGTCGGACGACGATCCGACCGCCATCGCGACGTACTCCCAGGCCGGAGCGAAGTTCGGCTATGGGCTGTGCTGGCTGATGCTGCTGGTCTTTCCCCTGATGGTCGTGGTCCAGCAGGTCAGCGCCCGGATCGGGCGGACCACGGGGAACGGGCTTGCCGGAAATATCCGCCGCCACTATCCACCCTGGCTGCTGAACTCCGCCGTCGGGCTTCTGCTGATCGCCAATACGATCCAGCTTTCCGCCGACCTCGGCATCATGGGCGACGCGCTGGCGATGCTGATCGGCGGACCGAGACTGCTGTATGTCGTGCTGTTCGGCGTCCTGTGCGTCGGGTTGCAGGTCTTCATGCGGTACACGCGCTATGTCTCCATCCTCAAGTGGACCACGCTGTCGTTGCTGGCCTATGTCGCGACGGTCCTGCTGGCCGACGTATCGTGGGCCGACGTCGCGGCGGGAATGATCCCGGCGTTCAGTCTGGACAGCGACCGGATCACCATGATCGTCGCTATCTTCGGGGCGGCGATCAGCCCCTTCCTGTTCTTCTGGCAGTCGAGCCAGGAGGCGGAGGACCAGCGCATCAAGCCGGAGCGCGAGCCCCTGATCCACGCGCCCCATCAGGCTCCGCACGCGATCGAACGTATCCGGCTGGACACCTATGTCGGCATGGCGGTCGCGACCTTCGTCGGTCTGTCGATCATGATCACTGCCGCCGCGACCCTGAACGCCGGCGGCATCACCGAGATCCGGACCTCCGCCGAGGCCGCCGAGGCCCTGCGCCCGGCTGCCGGTCCGCTGGCGATGGCCGTGTTCTCGCTGGGCATCATCGGCACCGGCCTGCTTGCCGTTCCCGTCCTGGCGGGGTCTGCCGCCTATGCGATCGGCGAGGCACGACGCTGGCCGGTCGGCCTCAGCCGGGGTCCCCTGGAGGCGAAAGCGTTCTATGGCACTGTCTCCCTTGCTACGCTGATCGGGATCGGCATCAATTTCAGCGGCATCGATCCGATGCAGGCGCTTTTCTGGAGCGCCGTCATCAACGGTGTCGTGGCCGTGCCCGTGATGGCGGTGATGATGCTGATGGCGTCGAAGTCGGAGGTCATGGGCGAGCATACGATCCCGGCCTCGCTCAGGATCGTCGGCTGGATCGCGGTCGCGATCATGGTGCTGGGTGTCATCGCGATGGCGGCGACGTCGCTGTCGTAGCGATGGCGGTTGCCAGGAAGGCGACGGTGTTGATCAGCGCATTGACCGCGTGGGAGTATTCCCACGTGGTCCTCAGCCGCTCCCAACCCTCCGGGATTGTCGTCCAGTTCGCGGTCGCTTGATTGGCCGGGAACGTGTAGTTGAAGAAGACGATCAGGCTGACCGCGATCAGGACGGCCGAGGCTGCTGCGAACATTGCAGCTTTCCGGTTGTACCGCCGCAGCCGCCACGCCAAGGCAAGGTTGGCGACAACAGCCGCTACTATCACGACACCTGACCATGCCCAGCCGGCATAGAGTCCCTGAACGGTGAAATAGGCGTCGCGCGGCAAATCTATCTTGTTCGGCAGTTCGAACAGATGGGCCAGACCGGGCGCCAGCGTCAGCATCGTCAGGAACAGGGTGAGAATTTTCAAGACCGTCAGCATGGCACACTACCCAATATGCCTGTTGCGTACATGTACTGTAGCGAACAGTGCTCCAACCCCAATTGCGCCGTCCCGCCGGACGGTTTAATGTGATTGGTGGAACGAACAAAAATACCGAACGAATACAAGGGATTGCGACCACCGCCCAGGTGGTCCGGGACAGGAGGATTTCCGTGGTTCAGCTTAGCATCAATGGCAAAACGCACGAGGTCGACGCCGATCCCGACACCCCGCTTCTGTGGGTGATCCGTGAGCAGGTCGGCCTTACCGGCACCAAGTTCGGCTGCGGCATCGCCCAGTGCGGCGCCTGCACCGTGCATCTGGACGGGGTCGCCACCCGCTCCTGCGTGACGCCGCTCAGCGCCGTGACACCCGAGCAGCAGATCGTCACGATCGAAGGGCTTTCGCCCGACAGCAGCCATCCGGTGCAGAAGGCCTGGGCCGCGCTGGACGTGCCGCAATGCGGCTACTGTCAATCCGGCCAGATCATGGCCGCCGTGGCGCTGCTCCAGTCGAACCCCAATCCGACCGACGACGACATCAATACCGAGATGAGCAACATCTGTCGGTGCGGCACCTACAACCGCATCCGTGCCGCCATAAAGATGGCGGCGGGCGGTACCGGCGAAGCAACCCGCGGCTGACGCGAAGGATTGAGGATAACCATGACGACCATGCTCAAGACCTCGCGCCGCGGCTTCCTGGCGGGTTCGGCCGCCGCTGCCGGCGGCTTCATGCTGGGCTTCCACGTACCTTTCACCGCGGCCGAGGCTGCCGAGGCGACAACAGGTGCCGCCGTCCCCGAACTCAACGCCTGGGTGGTGGTGAAGCCCGACGACACCGTCGTCATCCGCATCGCCCGCGTCGAGATGGGGCAGGGCACGCTGACCGGCCTTGCCCAGCTCGTCGCGGAGGAGCTGGACTGCGACTGGTCGCGCGTCACGACCGAGTACCCGACGCCCGGCCAGAACGTCGCGCGCAACCGCGTTTGGGGCAACTTTCAGACGGCGGGCAGCCGGGGCATCCGCGATTCGCAGGACTATGTCCGCAAGGGCGGGGCCGCCGCGAAGCAGATGCTGATCCAGGCCGCCGCCAACGAGTGGAGGGTGCAGGCTTCCGAATGCACCGTCGACAAGGGCGTCATCAGCCATGCCGATTCCGGCAAGACGACGACCTACGGCAAGGTGGCGATGGCGGCGGCACAGCTTCAGCCGCCCGCCGACATCCGGCTCAAGGACCCGAAGGACTGGAAGATCGCGGGCAAGCCGCTTCCCCGGCTGGATACCGCCGAGAAGCTTAACGGCGCGCAGGTCTATTCGATCGACATGAAGCTGCCGGGCATGCTGAACGCGGCGATCCGCGAGTGCCCGGTCTTCGGCGGCAAGGTCAAGAGCTTCGACGCCAAGGCGGTCGAGTCGATGCCCGGCGTCAAGAAGATCGTCGCGGTCGGCGATACCGCCGTCGCCGTGGTGGCGGATACGTGGTGGCGCGCCAAGAGGGCGCTCGACGCCCTGCCAGTCGAGTGGGACGAAGGCCCCAATGCCGGCCTGTCGAGTGAGCAGATCGCGGCGACCTTGAAGGAGGGCCTGGACGCGACCGAAGCCTTCGTCGGCAACCAGGCCGGCGACATCAAGGCGTCGCTCGCCAAATCCGGAATCAAGAAGGTCGAGGCGGTCTACAGCTATCCCTATCAGCACCATGTCACCATGGAGCCGATGAATGCGACGGCGCTGTTCTCCGGCGACCGTTGCGAGGTCTGGACCGCGACCCAGAACGCGGAGGCCGCCCTTGCCACCGCTTCGACCGCCGCAGGCCTGCCGATCCCGCAATGCGAGGTCTACCGCCTGCATCTGGGCGGGGGTTTCGGCCGGCGGTCGTCCAGCCATGACTATGTCAGGCATGCCGTCCTGATCGCCAAGCAGATGCCCGGCACGCCGGTCAAGTTGATCTGGTCGCGCGAGGAGGACATGCTGCACGGGCGCTACCACCCGATTACCCAGTGCAAGCTGACCGGAGCGCTGGACGCGGAGGGCAACCTGGACGGGCTGCACATGCGGATTTCCGGCCAGTCGATCCTTGCAAACATCAACCCGCAGGGGCTTCAGAACGGCAAGGACCCGGCCACCTTCCAGGGCCTCAACCCGACGGGGACCGAAGGCGTGCTCGGCTACACCATCCCGAACCTGCTGATCGACCACGCGATGCGGAACCCTCCCGTACCGCCGGGGTTCTGGCGTGGCGTCAACAACAACCAGAACGCCATCTATCTGGAGTGCTTCGTGGACGAGCTGGCCCACGCCGCCGGCAAGGACCCGCTGGAGTTCCGCCGCAAGCTGCTGGTCGACCATCCGAAGCATCTGGCCGTGCTGAACGCCGTCGCCGAGAAGGCGGGCTGGGGCACGCCCGCTCCGGAAGGCGTCTATCGCGGCCTGTCGCAGCACATGGGCTATGGCAGCTACGTGGCGGCCTGCGC
>DASQKT010000672.1:0-2325 GCA_035630415.1 Skermanella sp. | reverse complement strand
GACGCGATGCACGCGACCCGCGCCGCGGTCGAGGAAGGTGTCGTTTCGGGCGGCGGTGCGGCTCTGCTGTACGCGCTGAAGTCCCTGGACGACGTCAAGGTCGCCAACGACGACCAGCGCGTCGGCGTCGAGATCATCCGTCGTGCCCTGAAGGCTCCGGCCCGTCAGATCGCCGACAACGCGGGTGCCGATGGCGCCGTCGTGGTTGGCAAGCTGCTCGAGTCGACCGATCCGTCCTATGGCTACGACGCCCAGAACGGCGTGTTCGTCGACATGTTCAAGGCCGGCATCATCGACCCGACCAAGGTCGTGCGTACCGCCCTCCAGGACGCCGCTTCGGTTGCTGGTCTGCTGATCACCACCGAGGCGATGATCGCCGACAAGCCGGAGCCCAAGGGTGGCCCGTCCATGCCTCCGGGCGGCGGCATGGGTGGTATGGGCGGCATGGGCGACATGGGCTTCTAAGCCACTGTCGTTCGGCCAACCAGCCGAAAGCTACCTGTCGATGGGAAGGGGCCGCAGCTTCACGCTGCGGCCCTTTTTCATTTCTCGGGCATGGGGTTTTGCAAACGCCGGCCGGCACGCTATCTAAAAGATAGAACCGCCTTCCCAAGCCTCATCTGGAACTCTCCGAATGCTGCCTGACATAGACCGGGTTTCGGCCATCATCCGTGATGTCGCCGAAGCCGAGATCCTGCCGCGCTTCCGTCGTCTGGCCTCCGCCGACATACGCGAAAAAGGGCCGGGGGACCTCGTCACCGTCGCAGACGAGGAGAGCGAGCGGCAGCTTACCCGGCGCCTGATGGAACTGGTCCCCAACTCCGTTGTGATCGGCGAGGAAGCCGTAGCTGCGGATCAGAAGGTACTAGATCGGGTGTTCGGCGAGGCACCGGTCTGGATCGTCGATCCAGTCGACGGCACATCCAACTTCGCGGCGGGCAAGCCCGCCTTCGGCGTCATCGTCGCCTATGTTCAGCGCGGTGAAACCCTGGCGGGCTGGATTCACGACCCGCTCGGCAATCGGACTGCCGTCGCCATGAAAGGCGAGGGCGCATGGTTGGGCACCGACCGCCTGCGCACGACGCCGGCGGCCAGCCTCCCGGATATGTCCGGCATCCTGTCGTCCCGCTATTTCGACAAGGAGACGCGCGACCGTCTGGATGACCGCAAGCAGCAACTCGCCCGCACCTTCTCCCTGCGCTGCGCCGCCCACGAGTACCTGACCCTGAACAGCGGCGAGGCCCATTTCTCGCTATACCGCCGTATCATGCCCTGGGACCACGCCGCCGGCACCCTGATGCATGCGGAGGCCGGCGGATACCACGCCAAGCTGAACGGCGACGCCTATACCCCCGCCGACCGCGAAGGTGGCCTGCTGCTGGCCCCCGACCGCGAAACCTGGACAGCACTGCGAGATCTGCTGTTTGCCGCCGCACTTTGAAGCATCAACGCCTTATTGGGATCGATGAATCGCCAGCGGCCCGAACGCCTGGGTAGTCGGCATGATCTCGACCCGGTTGACGTTGAAGTGAGGGGGCAGGGTGGCGGCCCAGAAAACCGCCTCCGCGACATCGTCGGCGGTCAGCGGGGTCGTGTTGGCATAGACCTTCCCCGCCTTTTCCGTATCGCCCTTGAAGCGGACCAGGGAGAAATCGGTTTCGCACATGCCGGGCTCGACATTGGTCACCCGGACGCCCGTCCCCTGTAGATCGGCGCGGAGCGCGAGCGAGAACTGTTTGACGAATGCCTTCGACGCGCAATAGACGTGCCCGCCCGGATACGGGTAGCTGCCCGCCGTCGACCCGATGTTGATGACGTGACCGCGTCCGCGCTCGATCATTCCCGGCAGCAGCGCGCGGGTCGCGAACACCAAGCCCTTGTCGTTGGTGTCGATCATGGTCTCCCAGTCGTCCGGATCGGACTTCTGCGCCGGATCGGCACCCAGCGCCAGTCCGGCGTTGTTGACCAAGGTCTCGACGGCGGCGAAGTCGGCGGGCAGGCTGCCGAAGGCCTGATCGATCGCCTTGCGGTCGCGAATGTCCAGCTCGACGGTGTGAACTTCGGTCTTCAACTCATCGCGCAGGGAGTTGAGCTTGTCGGTCCGGCGTCCGACCAGCACCAATTTCGACCCAAGCGCCGCAAAGCGGCGGGCGAAGGCGCTGCCGAAGCCGCCGGTTGCCCCGGTAATCAGAACCAGTTCGGGCTTATGCGGCACGTTGTTCGAATAGCTCATCGTCTCACTCCTTCTTCTCGTCACCGTGAGCGGCAGTGCCGCCAAGCGCCGTCTCCTCGCGCTTGGCCCGCTGCCACAGGGTTTCCATCTCA
>DASQKT010000671.1:0-4292 GCA_035630415.1 Skermanella sp. | reverse complement strand
GACCGTCAGGCGATGGCCGACGAGAAACTCGCCAAGCTCCTGCTTCAGCAGCGGAACCCCGACAGCATCGCCGCCCTGGCCGAGCGCTTCAGCGGCGAGCATTTCCGGGAACTGCACGCGTTGAGCACGGTTCCGCCCGGCAGTTCCGCCAGCGCGCGACCGCAGATCGACGAGGTGATCGCCAACCTCGGCAATCTCTACCGCTCGCTCAACCAGGCCCGCTTCGGGGGCGCACGCTCCGGCGACGCACAAGGCAGCCCGCTGCAAGGCAGCGCCGAAGGTGCCGCCGCCCTCGCCGAGATCGACACGCAGGCCGCCAGCCTGCCCGCTCCGGTGCGTCAGTGGATCACCGGCATCAGCAGGACCAGTTCCTCCATGTCGGCCGATGGCGTGCGCCAACGGCTCACCGATGCCTGGATGGGAAGCGGCGGTCAGTTCTGTGCCCAGGCGACGGCTGGCCGCTATCCCTTCGACAGGAACGGCGCCAGTGAAATCTCGCTCGAAGACTTTGCCCGGCTCTTTGCGAAGGACGGACTGATCGACAGTTTTTTCGAACAGAATCTTGCTTCTTTCGTCGACAAGTCCGGCAAGCCGTGGCGATGGCGTAAGTTCGGCTCGGTCGATCTGAAGCTGTCGCGGGAGTCCCTTGCCCAGTTCGAACGGGCGGCACTGATCCGCGACAGCATGTTTCCGCCCGGCAGCGCCAGACCGGAGGCCGGCTTCCGCCTGACGCTGGTGCGGACCAGCTTCGAGATCGGCGGGATCGATGTCTCCGTCGGCGGCAGGACCGCCAGCCTTGCTCCGGGGAGCGCTCAATCGGCGCAACTGAGCTGGCCCGGAAACGATCCCGCCGCCGGTACCAGCGTGACCTTCAAGTCCGGTCTCCCCAACTCCCGTCCGTCCGCGATCGTCATCGACGGTCCCTGGTCGCTGTTCCGCCTGCTCGACCGCAGCGTGCTCCAGACTGCCGCCGCGACGCGCGATCGTCTTTCCGTCCGGATCGCCAGCGGTCCCGCCGAGGCCGACCTCGTCCTTCAGGAAAGCAGCCTGGCAAAACCGTTCGGGGCGAATCCTGTCAGCGCATTCCGTTGCCCCAGAACGCTGTAATTTGGGAGCCGTTTCATGACCGTTTCACGCATCGGCTATTACGGCAAGCTTCCTGCCCGAGCCGACTTCGTCAGCCGCCGTCTGCCCGAGGATTTCATCAAGCCCTGGGATGCCTGGATTCAGTCGGCTCTCGAGGTCGGGGGCGGCGAATCCTGGAGGCAGCGCTTCCTGGCATCACCGACCTGGCGTTTCGCCCTGCCAGCCGGACCATGCGGTCGTGCCGGCTGGACCGGGGTTATGCGCCCGAGCACGGATGCCGTCGGGCGCTGCTTTCCATTCGTGCTGGCGGCGGAACTGCCGGGCGCTGCCGACATCTTCACCGTCATGGATGCCGGGACCGGATGGTTCGAGACATTGGAAGCGATGGCCGGCGCCACTGCCCGAGCCGACTTCGAACTGGGATGGCTGGACCGGCCGCTGCCCTCCCTCCGGTCCGCCGCCGGCGGACAAACCCGATGGCCGTCGCTCGGCGCCGCGCACTCCGGCGGGCTCTGGCACGAACTCCCCAGCATCCTTGCCGTGACGGCCGCACTGCGCCGACAGGCCGTATCCGGGCGGGATGCTGCGATCTGGTGGACCGCCGGCACGCCGGTGTTCGGCTCCGGCGTCGCCCTCACTTTGGGACTGGTCCCTCCCGCCGCCTTCCCCGCTCTGATCGACGGTTCCTGGGGCGACCATGGCTGGACGGTGACGGACGGCACGACGCAGGCCGACGATCCGAATCCGGCCTCGCTGGAATGGGACCGGACGGCATGACGCCGATCATAAGGAGGTCGCCATGCGGCTGATCGTGAAATTCAACCTCGTGATCACACTGGCTTTCGTCGCCGGCCTGATCGTGTCTGCCCTGCTGATGCGGGAGAGGTTCGTTGCCGATGCCCGCACCGCAGTCCTCGCGAATGCCCGGATCATGATGCAGTCGAGCGACTCGATCATGCGCTACACCAAGCAGGAGGTCACTCCGCTGCCGCAGGCGCTCGGGCATGACAAGTTCGTCAGGGCGGCGGTACCGTTCTTCGCGGCCGGTTCGATCTTCGAGGACCTGCGCCGGCACTACCCGGATTATTCGGTCCGCAATGTGGCACTCAACCCGACCAATCTGCGGGATCGTCCGACCGAATCCGAAGCCGACATCGTCAACGGTTTCCGGTCCTTTCCCGACCGAACCGAAATGGTGACCGAGCGGCAGACGCCGAACGGCCCGATCATGAGCCTGTCGCGCCCGCTGGTCGCGGCACCGGAATGCCTTGTCTGCCACAGCACGCCGGCCAATGCGCCGAGTGCCATGATCGACACCTACGGCAGCGCCAACGGGTTCGGCTGGCAACCCAATGAGACCGTCGGGGCGCAGATCGTTTCGGTGCCCCTCAGCCTGCCGCTCGCACGGGCCGAAGAGGCGGTCGTTCACTTGCTGCTGACCTGCGGAACGGTGTTCCTGGCGGTCCTGGTCGTGCTCAACCTCTTTCTCTATTACCTTGTCGTCAAGCCGATCCGGGACATGGCGAAGATCGCCAGCGATGTCAGCCTGGGCAAACCGGACACGCCGGAATACGAGCGCCGGGGCAGCGACGAGATCGCGACCCTCAGCCTGTCGTTCAATCGAATGCGTCGCAGCCTGGAAGGCGCCCTTCGACTGATCGAAGGCGCATGACCGCTTTGCCGGAGAACCCGCACGGCGGGGGGAGTATCGTCGATGGAACTGCCCTATGAATTGGGTCGCTATGTCCTGCTGGAGCGTATCGGTTCCGGTGCGATGGGGTCCGTCTTCCGGGGCGAAGACCCGGTGATCGGACGTCCGGTGGCGATCAAGGCGATCCACGCGAACTTGCTGAACCCCGACGACCGCGCCCAGCATCTGGCGCGCTTCAAGGTCGAGGTGAAGTCGGCCGGACGCTGCCAGCATACCAACATCGTCGCGATCTACGACTACCTCGAGCAGGACGGCGACCCCCATATCGTGATGGAACTGGCGCCGGGCAGATCGCTCCAGCATCTGATGACCGGGCAGCGCCGGTTCCCGGCAGCACTCGCGGCCGATCTGATCGGGCAGCTACTGGCGGCTCTCGGCCACGCGCATGGGCGCGGCGTGATCCACCGCGACATAAAGCCGGCCAATCTCATCGTCGATGGAGACCGGCGGCTGAAGGTCACCGATTTCGGCATCGCCCGCCTTGGCGGCGGTGAAATCACCGTCAACGGGATGATGCTCGGCACCCCCGCCTTCATGGCCCCGGAACAACTCAAGGGCGACGATCTGGATCACAGGGCCGACCTGTTCGCCGCCGGCATGGTGCTGCTGCATCTGGTCACCGGGCGCTCGCCCTATGAAGGGGCGAGCTTGGCCGGTTTGCTGGTCGAGCTCGCCTCGGATCGCCCCATCGATCCGCACCGTGCCGGCGACTTCGATCCGCGCCTGACGCCCGTGCTGAAACGCGCACTGGCAAAGCAACGGGATGACCGTTTCGAGACGGCGGACGCCTTTGCGGAGGCCCTTGCATCGGCCGTGTCGCGGCCGGACGACAGCGAACTCTGGCCTTCCGAGGCGCCGGCGGCGACAGGCGGCTTGCAATCCGACTTTATCGAGCGCGTCGAGCGCGAGTTGATGGAAGTGACCGGACCGATAGCCCGCATCCTGGTGCGTGAAGCGGGGAGACGCGCCGCGTCGGAGGAGCAAATCGTCTCCCAGCTGGCGGCCGGAATCCCCGACGCACGGAGCCGCGACCGGTTCCTGCATGCGTTTGCGGCGCGCAGGCCGAAGGTGCCCTCCCCTCCTCCTCCTGAGCCCGGCGGCGGCGCTGGATTGCCGATGTCGCCGGAGGCGCTGGAATCGGTACAGACGCTGCTGGTCAGCTTTATCGGACCCTTGGGTCGTGTCCTGGTCCGCCAAGGCTCGTTGCGGGCGGCATCGGTCAGCCAATTCTATGACCAGTTGGCGGTTCACATAAAACACGAGAAGGACCGGGAAGCATTCCGCAGGAAGTTCCTGGAAGAATTCCCGCCGAAGTCTTGAGTGCGTTTCGGACCGTTCAGCAGACGAATATCGATAGACCGGCTTTGCATGAAGCCTTGGCTTATCCGACTGATAACTGTGACGCAACAGTCCCAAACCGCCGACATCCGGCATTTCGGGCATGCCCGTTGAAGAAAGATCGCTGAGATGACGATCATTACCCGCGACACCGTAT
>DASQKT010000670.1:0-18013 GCA_035630415.1 Skermanella sp. | reverse complement strand
CTGGGAACTGGAAATCGTCAAGCGCTCGGATACAGCCAAGGGTTTTGTCGTCCTGCCGAAGCGGTGGATCGTTGAAAGAACTTTTGCATGGCTCGGACGATGCCGACGCCTCTCCAAGCATGTCGAAAACCTGACCCGATCCGCTCTCGCATTCCTCCGCCTCGCCATGATCCGGCTCATGATGCGGCGCATCGCTAGGCTTCAACTCCAGCAATAATCATACCGGACAGACTCTAAACGCAGGGGCTTCGATAATTTCAACACAGTGGCTTATCCCACGGTCGACTCACCCAACCAAAAGTTGCTGATGTCGGGAACTCGACCATGCCTGTGTTAGGTCCAGGCAGATAAACATATAGTGGGCTTGGGAAATGCTCCCTGGTCTGCGATATAAGAGGGTAATTTTATATCCCAATTTGAGGAATGCCCTTCATCTATTTGAAAAATTCTTTGTCTTTATTGCAGTCGCAAAGCGACTCAAATGCGCTCAGCATGCTTTCTCTCGACAGTGCGTCACGGATGCAAACGTTTCAGCATTTCAGGGAGGTATGTCATGAGAGCCGGACTGGCAGCTGCCAGCATTCTTATTCTGGTCGGGACAGTTTACGCCGCAGCTGCTCAGACAGCAAAGCATCCCGAAGTTCACACAATATTGAAGCCGCAGGAGATTAAATGGTCGCCCGCCTCTCCGGCTATTCCCAAAGGAGCCGAGGCCGCCGTATTGTCCGGCGATCCCAGCAAGGAAGGGCCGTTCGTTCTGCGCCTTAAGTTCCCCGGCAACTATAAGATAGCGCCGCACACCCACCCGGTGACGGAGGCTGTCACTGTCATATCTGGCACGTTCAACATTGGCAGCGGAGAAATTGCCGACAAGGGCAAGACCCAGACCTTGCCTGCGGGAAGCTTTTACTCATACAGTCCCGGTATGGCGCACTACGCCTACACGGAAGAGGAAACCGTCATTCAACTCAGCACAGTAGGGCCATGGGCGCTGACTTACGTAAACCCGAAAGACGATCCCCGTCAAAAAACTCAGTAGAACTTCCGGAAGCCAGGGATGCCGATATGAGCATCCATCCGTCAACCTATCGAGCCAAGACAAGTCTCGTTACGGAAACTTTCTTGGTTGGGCTGGAGATGGTATGGAGCGTTACTCCAGTCGCCAGATTTAACTTCCCTCTTATATCGCAAACAAAGGGAGCGTTTCTCAAGCCCACTATATGTTTATCTGCCTGGACCTAACACAGGCATGGTCGAGTCCGCGACGCCAGCAACTTGTGGTTGGGCGAATCGACCGTGGGATAAGCCACTGTGTTGAAGTTATCGAAACCCCTGCGTTTGCGATATAAGAGGGTAAGTTTTCGTCATGCCAAGACTTGATCTTGGCATCTCCCGGCGAAGGCTGAGCGGGTGTCGTCAAACCTCAGCCGGCGAGCGCACGCGCCATGAAGATCGTGCCGGCCACGGGCGTTTCGTAGTAGGGATCGATCGGCTGGAAGCCCGCTTTCCGGTAGAGCGCGATCGCCTCCCCCATGGTCGGCAGGGTGTCCAGCCGCATCTCGCGATGGCCGATCCGTGTCGCTTCGGCGATGACGGCATCGACCAGCGCCTTGCCGAGGCCCAGCCCCCTTGCCCGTGGCGACACGTAGAGCCGCTTCATCTCGCAGCGGCCGGCATCGTCCAGGGGCCGGAGCGCCACGCATCCCAGCGGTTCGCCGTCCATGTTGCGAGCGATCAGCAAGGCGCCGGACGGTGGCGCATACTTGCCAGGCAGGCCGGCCAGCTCCTCTTCGAAGCCCTGGTATGACAGATCGATGCCGAGCGCCGATGCATAGGCGTTGAACAACCGCTTCACCACATCGAGATCGGCGGCGAACATGGCGGGGACGATCTGGAAAGGGGCATCGGACATGGCGCTACCTTATCGGCCTGCACCCTTCCGGACAATGAAGATGCCGTGTCACTCCTGCAAAGCGGCGGATGGGGCGGGGTCGGGCGTGTCGGTCCACTCGTACAGGTCGACGGGAGCGCCGCCGTTCATCACGAAACGTTCGAACGGGTATTCGTGGTGGATGGGGTGCTGGTCGTAGAACTTGACCTTGCGGTAGTTGTATTCGAGGTTCCGGTCCAGCATCCGGCGCACGTCTTCCCGCATTTCACGGTAGAAGATGCCGTCTTCGACCACGATGAAGCGGGGGCGGCTGTCGAGTATCCTTTGCATCTCGACGGCGGGTTCGACCCAGGGGCAGCCGTCGCGGCCGGGATAATTGAAGCTCGGCAGGCCGGTGAAGGAGAAGCGTGTCGGGCTTTCGGCGCCGGTCAGGAAGTAGATCGCCGGCTGGAATCCGACGACGTAGAGCTTGTCGTCGGGTTGAAGCAGCGGCTTGAGGTCGGCTGCCACGCGGCGCGGCGTGTCGCCAGCCCAGGCGTCGCCCGCCAACCGGTCCTTGACGATGTAGATGCTGTGCATCAGCGGTTCCTTGGCGACCGCGTAGATGGTGATGCCGCCGAGGACGGCCAGGAAGGCAGCCCGTGCGCGCCGGCGCGGCAGGTGGATCAGCAGGCCGCGTCCCAGCGCCAGCCCGGTCAGCAGGCAGAGCGGCGGCAGGAATTGCAGGAAGTAATGGTCCGACGCGATCCGCAGGAAGATCTGGCACAGGATCACCGCGACGACCCAGATCGTCAGGAACAGGACGGCGCGCTTCTCCCGGCCGTCGGTCGTCAGCCAGCGGGCGGACAGGGCCGCCACGATGGCCCCGATCCAGATCGGCGCCTGCTCCGACATGGCGCGGAAGCCGGCGTCCCATGAGATCGGGCGGGTAATCCCGTAGAAGACGCGATGCGCTTCGACATTGGCGGCGAACCAGGCATCGGCATGGCCGGTGACGGCATAGAGCAGGATGACGCCGATGGTGGGGACCAGCGCCATGACGCCCAGCAGGATCAGCGGCTTCAGACTGGCGCGGAGGTTGGCCGTAAAATCGCGGAAGGTGGGTGTCGTCAGGATGAAGTAGCCGGCCAGGAAGGCCAGCATGTCGAACAGCACCGACTGCTTGATCTGGATAGCGACGCCCAGGATCAGCCCGACCCCGGCCATCAGCGCCAGCCCCGGACGCTCGCCCCGGACGACGGGGCGCAGCACCAGCAGGAGGGCCAGGACGGCGCAGGCGTTTTGGAAGATTTCCCCCTGGAAGGCCATGCCGCCATCGGCAAGGCTGAAGATCAGGTATCCCAGCCCCGCGACGATCCCGATGGCCCGGCGTCCGTCCGGGAACAGGAGTGCCGCGATCCGGCTGAGCATCCACGCGGTAAGCCCGATGGTCACGCTGGCCCCGATGCGCGCCGAGATCACCGGATCGACCGGCAGCATGGTAAATGGGGTCGCCAGGGCGAATAGGCCGAATGGCTTAAGATCGCAAACGGTCGTGTAAGGCATATGGCCGCGAGCGAATTCCGCGCCCATCAGTAGATACATGCTTTCATCGTAGTTGAGTACCGAATAGAGTAGAGCCGGCGATCTCAGAAGGATGGCGCCCACGATGAAACTAATAAACACGAAACTTTCATAACGGATTTGCGCGCTTCGGTTCTCGTTTATACTCATATCGCCCACTTTCAAGAAAAAACCACATTTACGCGAGCTGCCACCCGATAACTACCATCCGCCCGGACCGTTGAAGACAAACAACCGTAGTAGCCCTTCGATGCTGATATACTCATATCGAGCGATCATTAGATTGTTACAGGCACAAGTCAGTTGCGACTGTGTTTGGATGGGAAACGCCTGACCATCGATAACATTGCCGCTCAATAGGATATCAGGGACAAACAATCAGTCGGAAAATTATTACGGAATAAAATTCGAAAACGTGAACAGTGCCGTATTCACTGAGTCACCCGAGACATTTTTTCGACAGGTACTTCCGGAATGGAACAGTAAGCCCCAATGTCGGGTTTATCGCGGCATGAATTGCGGGCTGCCGGCATCGGATTGGAGGTCTCCATCCGAATTGATCCCATGTCCGCTGTCGGGAAACCAATGAACAGGAAATTCGTATGAGTTGGGCTGGACCCTTTCAGATCGAGATTGGCAAGACACGTTACAGTACCCCCCCGAAGTACTCTTCCAACACATCACCGGTCACTGACGAAGACACCATTCCACTGGTGTGTTTCTCACATCTGCGTTGGAACTTCGTCTATCAGCGCCCGCAGCACCTGCTGTCGCGGTTCGCGCGGGATTACCGGGTCTATTTCGTCGAGGAGCCTGTCGATAGCGAGAGCCGGACGGCCTGGCTCGATGTCCGCACGGACGAAGGCGGCGTCCGTGTCGTCGTTCCCAAGCTGCCGGAAGGCCGCACGGTCGAGCAGACGAACGAGACGCTGCGCACGCTGCTGGACGACTTCTTCGCCGCCGAGGGGATCGTCGATCCGGTGCTCTGGTACTACACGCCGATGAGCCTGGACTTCACGGATCACCTGAAGGGCCGGGTCACCGTCTACGACTGCATGGACGAGCTTTCCGCCTTCAAGGGCGCCCCACCGGAACTGATCGAGCGCGAGCGGACCTTGCTGGGCAAGGCCGATCTGGTCTTCACCGGCGGCTACAGCCTGTGGGAAGCCAAGCGGTCGCTGCACGCCAACGCCCATCCGTTCCCGAGCAGCGTCGATGTCGCCCACTTCGCCCAGGCTCGCGCCGGAATGGCGGAGCCGGACGATCAGAAGGACATCCCGCATCCCCGGCTGGGCTTCTACGGCGTGATCGACGAGCGGCTGGATATCGCCCTGCTGGACGAGCTGGCGGCCAAGCGGCCGGACCTGCATCTCGTCATGGTCGGGCCGGTCGTGAAGATCGATCCGGCGACGCTGCCGAAGCACCCGAACATCCACTATCTCGGCCCCAAGGTCTACGACGAGCTGCCGCAGTATCTGGCCGGCTGGGACGTGGCCCTGATGCCGTTCGCGCTGAATGAATCGACCCGGTTCATCAGCCCGACCAAGACGCCGGAATATCTGGCGGGCGGCTGTCCGGTGGTCTCCACCGCCATCCGCGACGTCGTCCGCACCTATGGCGACTCAGGCGTGGTCCGGATTGCCGGCACCGCCGACGAGTTTGCCGCCGCGATCGATGCGGCACTTGAAGACGCCAAGGACCGGGACCGTCTGCTGCGCACCGCCGATGGGGTGCTGAGCGACATGTCCTGGGACAAAACCTGGAACGAGATGAAGGAGAAGATCGAATGCGCGCTTTGACGCCCAATGGTTCCGCCGGGGGAGCAGCCAAGGGGGCTGTAGTCGCCATGCCGAAGCGGACCAAGTTCGCCAACACGCGTTCGGGTTTCGACTATCTGATCGTGGGCGCCGGCTTTGCCGGCAGCGTGCTGGCCGAGCGGCTGGCGACCGAGCTGGACAAGCGGGTCCTGCTGATCGACCGCCGTCCGCACATCGCCGGCAACGCGTATGACCACTACAACGACGCCGGCCTGCTGATCCACCGCTACGGCCCGCACATCTTCCACACCAACTCGACGCAGGTGGTCAACTACCTGTCGCGCTTCACCAAGTGGCGCCCGTACGAGCACAAGGTGCTGGCCCATGTGGACGAGCAGCTGGTGCCGATCCCGATCAACCTGACCACGCTGGAAAAGCTCTACGGCCTGAAGCTGACGCCGGAGGACGCGGAAGCTTTCCTGAAGTCCAAGGCCGAGCCGGTCGCCGAGATCCGCACGTCGGAAGACGTCGTGATCAACTCGGTCGGGCGGGAGCTGTATGAGAAGTTCTTCCGCGGCTATACCCGCAAGCAGTGGGGCCTGGACCCGTCGGAACTGGACAAGTCGGTGACCTCGCGCGTGCCGACCCGGACCAACACCGACGACCGCTATTTCGGCGACAGCTTCCAGAGCATGCCGCTGCACGGCTATACCCGGATGTTCGAGAACATGCTCGACCACCCGAACATCAAGGTCATGCTGAACACGGACTTCGAGGAAGTCCGCAACGAGGTCCAGTACGACAAGCTGATCTATTCCGGCCCGATCGACGAGTATTTCGACTTCCGCTTCGGCAAGCTGCCGTACCGGTCGCTCCAGTTCCGCCATGAGACGGTGGACCAGGAGAACTTCCAGCCGGTCGCGGTGGTGAACTATCCGTCGGAAGACGTGGCCTATACCCGGATCACCGAATACAAGCATCTGACCGGTCAGGTGAACCCCCGGACCAGCCTGACCTATGAATACCCCGCCGCCGATGGCGATCCGTACTACCCGGTGCCGCGTCCCGAGAACGCCGAATTGTACCGCAAGTATCAGGCGCTGGCCGATGCTACTCCCGACGTGACCTTCGTGGGACGCTTGGGGACGTACCGCTACTACAACATGGACCAGGTCGTCGGTCAGGCGCTGGCCCTGTTCAAGCGGATCGAGGAGTCCGAGAAGGCGGAGACGGGTCTGGCTCGCGCCGCTCGTGGCATGGCCCGGATGAACGGAACCGTCCACGCCGAAGCGGCGCAGGGCGTCGGCGATTGAGCCGGGAGAAATCGCAGATGCACAGACCTGAGCTTTTCAACAGCTTCTTCATGGGCGGGTTCGAGTGCTCGACCCACCGCCGGCACGACGGCCGGCGGCTCGACCTGATCGAATCGACCGGTCACGGCAAGTTCTTCGCGGAAGACTTCCGCACCATGACCGGGCACGGCATCCGGACGGTTCGCGACGGCTTGCGCTGGCACCTGATCGAGCCGACGCCGGGCCAGTTCGACTGGTCCAGCTTCCTGCCGATGTTGCATGCCAGCCGGGCGGCCGGGGTCCAGCCGATCTGGGACCTCTGCCACTATGGCTGGCCCGACGACATCGACATCTGGCAGCCGAACTTCGTGGACCGCTTCGCCAAGTTCGCGGCGGCGGTAGCACAGGTGGTCAAGGACGAGACGTCGGAGGTGCCGTTCTACGCGGCTATCAACGAGATCTCGTACTGGGCCTGGGCCGGCGGCGATACCGCCAGCTTCAACCCGATGGCGCGGGGCCGGGGCACGGAGCTGAAGGTCCAGCTCGTCCGCGCTTCCATCGCGGCTATCGAGGCTGTCCGCAACGTCGATCCGCGCGCCCGGTTCGTCCAGATCGATCCTGTGATCAACGTGGTGCCGAAGGGTCCGGGCGACAGGGGCGGGGCCGAGGGCTACCGTCAGGCTCAATTCCAGGCCTGGGACATGCTGGTCGGCAAGATCTGGCCGGGGCTGGGCGGCAAGCCGGAATATTTGGATACGATTGGGGTTAACTATTACTCCGACAACCAGTGGTACTTCAACGGCCCGACCATCGAGCGGACCGATCCGATGTACAAGCCGTTCCGGGAGTTGCTGGCGGAAACGCACAAGCGCTACGGCAAGCCGGTGCTGGTCGCGGAAACCGGGGCCGAGGGCGATCCGCGCGCGTCCTGGTTCAAATATGTCTGCGACGAGGTCGCGGCGGCGCTGGAAGCCGGGGTTCCGGTCGAGGGCATCTGCCTGTATCCCGTGCTGGACTATCCCGGCTGGGCGGATGACCGTCATTGTGCCACGGGGCTGCTTGGGCATCCCGATGCGGATGGCAAGCGGGTGGTGCATGAGCCGCTGGGCGAGGAGCTTGCCCGGCAGCAGGCGCGCTTCACGCGGCTGATGGCGGATGATGAATTGAAGACCGACGCGGCGTGAGTTGAGACGGGGGGATGGCGGCGTTGACGCCATTCCCTCCAATCACCGAAGGATTTTTTGTATGTCAAACCGGCCCATGACAAGCCGGCCTCTTCCCAGTACCCCGCTGAGCTTTCTCATGCGGTACATCCGCGCGCGCCGATGGCAATTCGGCGCGCTGTTCAGCGTGATCGTGGCGGGGGCCGCCTGCGCCGTGCTCGTGCAGTACGGCATGAAGCTTCTGGTCGATGCGATGGCCTCCCCCGACCGCATGGCGGCGGATGTCTGGACCCCGCTGGCGCTGTTCCTGGGGCTGATCGCCATCGAGAACGTGATGTGGCGGTCTGGCGGCTGGCTGGGGGCACGGACCATCGTGGCGACCGGCGTCGATATGCGGCTGGACCTGTTCCAGCACCTGACCGGCCACCCGATGCGCTACTTCAGCCAGCATTTCGCGGGCTCGCTCGGCAGCAGGATCACGGCGACCGCCAATGCGGCGGGCATGATCCTGCGCAGCCTGACGTGGAGCATCGTGCCGCCCTGCACCGAGATCATCGGCGCCGTCATCGTGCTGACGACGATCGACTGGCGGATGGCGGTGGCGCTGGCCTGCTTCGTCCTGATCGTGGCGCTGGCCATCGTCTGGTTCGGCGTGCGCGGACGGGAGGTTCACCACGCCTTCGCCCATCAGGCATCCCACGCCGGCGGCCAACTGGTCGATGTCGTTTCCAACGTCTGGACCGTCAAGGCGTTCTCCGCCCGCCAGCGCGAGCGCGACCGGCTGGCCGGCGAGCTGGGTGTGGAAGCCGCTTCGGAAACCCGGAGCTGGATGTATCTGGAGAAGGCGCGGCTGCTGCATGACGCCTGCCTGTGGATCATGGCCGGTTCCATGCTGCTGTGGGCGATCACGCTTTGGCGCGGCGGTACCATCACGCCAGGCGACGTCGTCATCATCAGCGCGCTGACCTTCCGCATCCTGCACGGTTCGCGCGATCTGGCGTTGGCTCTGGTCAACACCTCGCAGCATATGGGCGTCATCACCGACAGCCTGCGCGTCATCGCCCAGCCGCACGGGCTGGACGATGTCGGCGACGAGCGTCCGCTGTTGCCGGGCGGCGGCGAGATCGAGTTCAGGGATGTCTCGTTCACCTATCCGGACGGACGTCAGGTCTTCGACCGCTTCAACCTGAAGATCGAACCGGGCCAGAAGGTCGGGCTGGTCGGACCCTCGGGCTCCGGCAAATCGACGCTGATCAGCCTGATCCAGCGGCTGGACGACGCCCAGGGCGGCGGCATCTATATCGACGGCCAGAAGGTGACGGATGTCGGGCAGGACAGCCTGCGCTCCCGCATCGCCGTGGTGCCGCAGGAGATCGCGCTGTTCCATCGCTCGATCATGGAGAACATCCGCTACGGCAAGCCGGACGCGACCGACGAGGAAGTCATCGCCGCCGCCCGTCATGCCTGGTGCGACGGCTTCATCCAGGAGCTTCCCGACGGCTATAACACGATGGTCGGCGAGCGCGGCGTATTGCTGTCCGGCGGCCAGCGCCAGCGGCTGGGCATCGCCCGCGCCTTCCTGAAGAACGCCCCGATCCTGATCCTGGACGAGGCGACCTCGGCGCTGGATACCCAGTCGGAGCAGGAAATCCAGTTGGCGCTGGAGGAACTGGTGCGCGGCCGGACCGTTCTGGCGGTGGCTCACCGTCTGTCGACTGTGGCGAACTTCGACCGCATCGTCGTGCTGTCCAACGGCGAGATCGTCGAGGACGGACCGCCGGCCGTGTTGCGGCGTCGCGGCGGGGTGTTCGACGGCATGTGGCGGCTTCAGGCCGACAGTCTGGTCGAGGCCATGCGGCTGGACGCAGCGGAGTAGTCCTCCGTACGGGGTATTGCATTTCCCCATCGCCGATTGTTTGCAGGAACAGGCGGAGCAGCAAGGCTGCTCCGCCTGAACTGTTATGTATTTATCGGAATTCTGGAGATAATCGTGCAAACATCGGCTCAGCCGCATGCTGCGGGAGGCGAGTATATCGCCACGGATGCTGTCACGGATCACGAAGACCGGAACCGCAGGATCAAGGCGATCGTCGGCGCTTCTTCCGGTAATCTGGTGGAATGGTACGACTTCTACGCCTATGCCTTCACCTCGATCTATTTCGCGGCGGCGTTCTTCCCGAGCGGTGACCGTACCAGCCAGTTGATGGCGACGGCGGGCATCTTCGCCGTCGGCTTCTTCATGCGGCCGCTGGGCGGCTGGCTGTTCGGCTATATCGCAGACCGGCACGGCCGGAAAAACTCGATGGTGATCTCCGTCCTGCTGATGTGTGCCGGCTCGCTGATGATCGCCGTGCTGCCGACTTACGCCACGATAGGGGCGGCGGCTCCGGCGCTGCTGCTGGTGGCCCGGCTGGCCCAGGGGCTTTCGGTCGGCGGTGAGTACGGCACGGCGGCTACTTATATGAGCGAGGTCGCGGACCGGGATAATCGCGGCTTCTATTCGTCGTTCCAGTACGTGACGCTGATCGGCGGCCAGCTTCTGGCCCTGCTGGTGCTGGGAGCGCTTCAGCTTATCCTGTCGCCCGAAGAGTTGCGGGCCTGGGGCTGGCGCATTCCCTTCGTGATCGGGGCGGTTACCGCCGTGGTCGCGATGTATCTGCGGCGGTCGTTGCAGGAAACCGCATCGGCGGAGGACATGCATCGGAAGGAAGCGGGATCGCTGCTGGAACTGCTGAAGCACCGGCGCTCCGTGCTGATCGTGCTCGGCTTCACGATGGGCGGCTCGCTGTATTTCTATACGTTCACGACGTATATGCAGAAGTTCCTGGTCAACACCGCGCATATGGCGGCCGGGACCGTCAGCGTCGTCATGACGGCGGTGCTGGTGATCTACATGCTGCTTCAGCCGGTGTTCGGGGCGATTTCAGACCGGATCGGGCGGAAGAACAACATGCTGCTGTTCACCGGTCTGGCGCTGGTCGGTTCGGTGCCGCTGCTGACCCTGCTGGGACAGACGACCAACCCCTATGCCGCCTTCGGGCTGGTGATGGCCGGGCTGGTGATCGCCAGCTTCTACACCTCGATCAGCGGCGTCGTTAAGGCGGAGCTGTTCCCCAGCACCGTGCGGGCGCTGGGCGTCGGCTTCACCTACGCGGTCGGCAACGCCATGTTCGGCGGCACGGCGGAATACGTGGCGCTGTGGTTCAAGTCGGTTGGCAACGAGGGGGCGTTCGGCTGGTATGTAACGGCCCTGATCGCGGTAGCGCTGGTGGCTTCGCTCCTGATGCCGGATACGCGGCGGCACAGCCATCTGGACGGAACGGCGAACTGGTAAAACAATCCCTGGTAAAATAACCTTAAGGTGAGGATTTGAGGACACGCTGTGCCCGAAGTGCAACGCTTAGTAGGCACAATGTTGACGTATTCAAGTGTCACTTTCCTATTGATCTGACCTTGGAGTAGGGTCCGGCAGTGAAAAAAGTGATCACCTGTCCCTTAGGGTTGCCCGCAGTGAGACGTGGATCACAGTAAATTATCATTTGGTCGGATAAACATGCACCTCCGCGGCGTCACAAAACGAGACGGCGCGGTGTTGAAGCATAGAGGCAGGGTCATAATGGGGAGTGACATGGCGCAGTACAGACTGGAGAACATCCTCACCCAGGAAATTCCCGATGGTCTGCTGATGGACATCGCTTACCATTGGCAGGCCAACGACAATCGTTTGCTCGATACCCGTTCCGTCGGCGGTCTCCACCGCGACCATTCCTCCAGCTGGGAAGTCCCGGTTTCCAAATCCGGCTTTAAGAGCCCGCCGCACTGACGGACTGCACTGAATGACGGATGAAGCGGATACGCCCGTTCCTGATTCCAAACTGACGCGCACCAAGGAACGCTGGGCGCGCGAAGGCCGGTTCCTGACCGGCCGGGACGCGCGGCCGGAGGCCGACCGGCTGCCGCCGGGGCAGCATCTGGTGCGCGACTGGCCGGTGCTGGACCTTGGCCTCCATCCGACCGTTTCGCAGGAGCGATGGCGGCTTCACCTGACCGGAGCGGTCGAGAACCCGCAGGTTTGGGACTGGGCGCGGTTCATGGACCAGCCGCAGACTCAAGGTCGGTCCGACATCCATTGCGTGACGACATGGTCGCGCTACGACAACGACTGGCAGGGAGTGACCACCGCCGACCTGCTGGCGGCGGTGGTTCCGCGCGCCGACGCGCGCTTCGTCGTGCTGCATAGCCACGACGGCTACACCACCAACCTGATGCTCGAGGATTTCGCCGCCGAGGGGGCGATGCTGGCGCATTCATGGTCGGGCAAACCGCTGACCCAGGAACACGGCGGCCCGGCGCGGCTGGTCGTGCCGCATCTGTATTTCTGGAAAAGCGCCAAGTGGATCGAGCGGATCGAGTTCCGCACCGCCGACGATCCCGGCTTCTGGGAAGTCCGGGGCTACCATAACCGGGGCGATCCCTGGAACGAGGAACGGTATTCCGAGCCGGAGTGAGGACGGCCAAGCGCTTTGCAGCTTACCCCAGATCCAGCGCCGGCAAATCGAACTGGGTTCGGGCGAGCTGGTAGTACATGCCGGTGTAGTTGTTTTCCTTCAGGAATTCCTTGTCGGTCAACTGCTGGTGCGTGCCCTGTTCCTGGACCTTGCCGTCGCGGATGAAGCAGATGCGGTCGCTGTCCATTACGGTGGTCAGGCGGTGGGCGATGGTGATCGAGGTGCGGTTGACCAGGACGGTTTTCAGCTCCGCGGTGATACGGGCTTCGGATTCGTTGTCGAGTGCGCTGGTGGCTTCGTCGAAGATCATGATCTTGGGACGGCGGTAGAGCGCGCGGGCGATACCGACGCGCTGGCGCTGGCCGCCCGACAGGCCCATGCCCTTTTCGCCGATGCGGGTCTGGTATCCCAGCGGGAAGTTGATGATGAAGTCCTCCGACCCCGCCATCTTGGCGGCTTCCAGCACCGCCTGCATGTCCGGCTCCGGGTCGCCCAGCGCTATGTTCTCCGCCACGGTGCCGCCGAAGATGAAGGTGTCCTGAAGCACGACGCCGATGTTTCGGCGGAGCGAGTTCAGGTCCATCGTCTTGATGTCCTTGCCGTCGATCGTCAGGTCGCCGGAGGTCGGCTTGTAGAAGCCCAGGACCATCTTGGCGATCGTGCTCTTGCCGCAGCCGGACGGGCCGACGAAGGCGACGTGCTCGCCCGGTGAGATCGTCAGGTCGAAGGCCTGCATCACCGACCGCTTCTGGTCGTTGGTGTTGTAGCTGAAGTTGACCTTGTCGAACTTGATCTCGCCTTCCAACTGGCGGACCTGGGACTGGATCTTGTCGGGTCCGGAGACCGTGACGTGCTCCGACTTGACGTTGAGGACGTCGCCGACGCGGTCGATGGCGATGCGGACTTCCTGAAGCTCGTTCCACAGATTGACCATCTGGGTCACCGGACCGGTGACGAGGCCCATCAGCATGTTGAAGCCCATCAGCTCGCCGATGCTCATTTCGCTGTTCATCACCTGATTGGCGCCGATCCAGAGCACGGCGATGCTGGACGCCAGGGTCGCCAGCTTGAACAGGCTGTTGGACATCAGGCTGAGCTTCTGCTGGCGGAAGCTGCGGTTGACGTTCTCGACGAAGGCGTTTTCCCAGCGGGCGCGGGCGAAGTATTCGTTGCTGGTCGCCTTCAGCGCCTCGATCCCGTTCATGGATTCGATCAGGTAGGACTGGGACTGGGCGTTGGTGATGAAGATTTCCTGGGCGATGGCTTTGATCTTCGGCGTGAAATACACGACGATGCCGATATAGAGCGGGATGAAGAACACCACGATCAGGCTGAGCGGCACCGAGTAGGCGAACATCATCAGGAAATACAGCACGATCATCAGCGTGTTCATCAGAACCGTGATGGTCGAGCCGGTCAGGATGGCGCGGATCTTCTGGTTCTCGCCGAAGCGGGCGAGAATCTCGCCCTTGTTCTTGGTCAGGAAGAAGTCCATCGGCAGGCTCAGCACATGCCGGTAGAACTCCGACATCAGCCGCATGTCCAGCCGCGACGTGGTGTGGGCCAGCAGCAGGCTCTGCACGACGGACATGCCCGTGGTCAGCACTGCTACCAGCACCATGCCGCCCAGCATCATGTTGAGCAGACCGACGTCGTGGTGGACGACGACGTTGTCGACGATGGTCTGGACGAACAGCGGCGAGGCCAGACCGAGCACGTTGATGACGACGGCGGCCAGCACGGCTTCGCCGTAGTATTTCTTGTACGGCAGGATGTAGTTGACGAAGTGACGGATGGAGGACTTGGCGTCCTCCTCCTTCTCGAACTTGACCGTCGGCTCCAGCGCTATCATCACGCCGCAGTCGGGCCGCTGGTCCACGACGCCAGCGACATCCGCCGCCGTCCAGGACGTCAGGAACTCGTCGCGCTTGACCTTGCGGATGCCGGCCGCCGGATCGGCGATCTCGACCTCCTTGTCGGAGACCTTGAGCAGGACGATCCAGTGATAGCCCTGCCAGCCCAGGATGGCCGGCAGGCGCACGGTCTTCAGGTTGCTGAACGGAATCGAGTAGCCCTTGGCGCGGAACCCCAGCGTCTCGGCGCCCCGGATGATCGCGTCGGGCGTCGTTTCCGGCGTGTTGAGGCCGGTGACCTCCTGCATCTGGCCCAGGGTGAACTTGCGGCCGTAGATCCCCATCACCATGGCGAGGCAGGCCGCCGCCGCGTCGGCCTGGATGTTCTGGCGGACGACGGCCAGCTTGGTGGCTTCCCTGGCCTTGGAGGTCGCACGGAACTCGTCTTCGCTGAGGCCTTCCGCCAGCTTGATGCGGAGATCGACGCCCTCGGCGCGCTTACGCGACGCGATCTCGTCGGCTTCCAGTTGCTCGACGTCGCGGGAGCGCTGGATCAGGCGTTGCTGGAGTTCGGGGTTGAGGTTGAGGATGCGCTCGACCGTCTGCTGGTAGATCACCAGCACGGTCACGTCGGTCACGGCGCGGGCGGTGTAGGTCTGGATGCCGCGCGGGGTGCGGCGGGGCAGGGCTCCCATCTCGCCGAACAGGGTCCCCCGGCCGCAGCGCGACAGGGAGATCGGATCGCCGGAGATCGGCGCCCGGATCAGTTCCAGCGTGCCGCTTTCCAGAAAATACAGGCGCGGGTCGTTGTCGCCCTGGTTGAAGACGGCGGCTTCGGCGCGGATGCGCTTGACGCCCATCTTCGACAGCATGTCGGAGAATTCCTCCGCCGTGTAGTTGGCGCCGCCGAGCAGCGTGCGCAGCCGCTCGCCGACCTCGACCAGACCGACATAGCGCTTGAAATGCTCGTCTACGATCCTGCTTTCGCTGACCAGCAGCCGCGCCCGGTCGGCGCGCAGGCAGACCAGGGTCATGGCTGTCTCGGCCACGACCTGATACGGCCACTTGGTTTCTTCCAGCAGGGAGGTCTGGCCGATCGTGGCGCCGTCGCCGATCAGGCCGACGCTGATCAGCTTGCCGCCGGTGTTCTCCTTCAGCCGCGCGCTGCCGGCGTGGATCACGTACATGCCGTCGGCGGCGGCGCCCTGGGTGAACAGCTTCTTGCCGGCGGGAACTTGGCGGACTTCGAGCAGCAGTTCGATCGCGCGCTTTTCCGCCGTGGGCAGCACGTTGAACAGGACGTGGGTTTCCAGCACCGAGCGGATCGCTTCCAGCGCCGCCGTATTCCGGACGGTTTCGATCGCGGTGTCCATGTCAGCGGTCTCCGGTGCCGGCAGCGGCGGAAAGGTGGGCTGTAAGGTTCAGATGAAGAGCGGCGGTCATTCTTCAGCCACCTGAAAGAAGCGCGACGCGGGCGCGAAGAGCAGTTCTATGAAGCGTTTCTCGCCCGTCTTGACCTCGCCGACGCCTTCCAGCCCGATCTCCAGGGCTTTGGAGACGGTGGCCTTGCGGGCGGTGATGGTTTCAAGCTCCAAGGCCACGGTGATCTGGTACATGGCGTTGGGGCCGCTGGCCTTGGTCGCGATGTCGGCGATGACGCCGTGCTGGATGCCGTATTCCTGGTAGGGATAGGCGAAATACTTGATCTGGACCTTCTGGCCGCGCTTGATCTTGCCGATATCCTTGTTCTGCACCATGACATGCGCTTCCAGCGGCGCCGTGTTGCGGACCACCGTGAACATCGGCGTGCCGGGGCTGATGATGGCGCCGCGCGGGATATTGACCGCCGTGACGATGCCGTCTTCCAGGCTGCTGTAGATCGCCTTGTCCGCTTCGTAATGGACGCCGGGGACGAGGGTCCGGGATTCGGCCAGACGCCTGTTGAGATCCAGTATCCGGTCGGAAATCAGCTTCTGGTCGCGCTCCCGCGACTGGGTCAGATTGGCGACCTCGTTGTCCAGCCGTTCCTGCGAGAAGGTTTCGTGAAGCCGCTGCCGCTCGCTCCTGGCGGTTTCCAGGGCGAGCTTGACAGTCTGGATCTCGGCGTCGGCATTGCCGACCGCGCGCTGAAGGTCGCTGACGCGGGCCTGGGCGCGCTGGAAATCCACCTGCGGTATGTCGCGGTTGGCGAAAAGCTCCTGCTTGACCGACAGGTCGTGGCGGGCATTGCCGAGGTCTTCGTCCAGGCCCATGCGGGTGCGCTGGGCGGTCTGCACCTGGATCTCGATCTGGCGGATACGGTTGTCGATGGCGCCCTGCTCGGTCGCCCGGCGCTGCGACAGGTTGCGGCGGTCGAGTTCGAGCTGGTTGGAGCGGAATTCGAACTCCTTGAGGGACTCGCGCTCCTGTAGCTGCAAGTCGTCGATCTGGCGCTGGAACGCCTCCTGCTCCGGGGTGGAGGCCGCGCGGATCTTCTCCTGGATCGTCGCCAGCGGGTCGCCGGCCGATACGATCGAGTTCTCCGCCACTTCGACGCTTTCGACCAGCCCGCCGCTGACCGCCTGGATCGTCACCGCCTGCCGCTGGAGCGTCAGCGGCGCCATCACGATGATGTCCTTCGACGCGAAGAAGGAATAGACCAGCATCGCGAAGGCCGAGATGAACATCAGGTACACCGGCCCGTGCATGACGAAGGCATGCGTGGAGGACAGCAGCGTGCCTGCGGGAATCGAGTGCCGCTGCTTGCCGGAGCCGGCGGAATCGACCCTGACCGGCTGGCTCTTCCTGCCCGCCGGGGCCGCCGCATCCGTCTTTTTGGCAGCCGTCACCTTGCTTGCCATCGTCGTATCCGCACCGCTCCCTTGTACCGTCGAACGCCGCCCATGGGGGCGAGGCGACAATTTGGCCTAAATTGTCTCAAGGCCGCATCATTGGGGCAGTCTGCTGAAAGGATGATTAACGCGGGGTGAGGGGAGGGGCGGCGGGACGCTCAACCCTGTTCGATAGCCGGGTGCGACCGTATTGCTATCGTATGACAGCAGATAGGAACTTACCTTTTTTCTCAAAATGCAGTAGTACTTTTGGAAGAATGTATTAACGGAAATTGGGTTGGCATGCTTAGGATAAGTGCGGATTCAGCGTTGGAGACTGCCATGCAGCACCGTTTGTCGGTTACGCACGTACTCAAGGGCGTTGTTGGCTTCTCGTTTCTCGCCGCTGTCGGATCGGGTGCCCTGGCGCCCCTCGCTGGTATAGAAGTTGGGGTCGCCATGCGGTCGGCTATCACCGTAGCCGGAGCTGTAATCGGCGGTATCCTGGGAGCACGTTCGTAAGTGCTTGCTGCATATCTGCCCAAAGATACCGACGAACTAGCGCAGTTTACCGTTACCGCATGCGTCGCATATATCCTCATCGCTTATCTGATCTGGGGCATCAAGTGCTGGAAGCGGCGCGTTAGTCTTCCCATGGATTACGTGGCACGTATTTTCGATGCCGTTACATTCACCTCGTCATCGCTGGCGATTGCGAGTATTTTCGATAAAGGGATTATCCCGCTTCTCGGTGATCTACGTATGTTTTTGATCATCGCCGGGTTGTGCGGTGGGGCTTATAGTCTTCACGCTTTATTCAAGGCTTGAACACGCTCCTGCTGTAGGCCGCTCTCTCCGGCTCTTGGTATTGAACGAAGGCCGCGTCTACGGAGGCATCGCCTTGAGACAGGGGATGCTGCAAAAATAATTGTGCGGCATCTAAGAAATGCACGTTTCTTGATGCAAGGCCGCTACCTATTCCGATATCGTCGCGATTACGTAGATATCGGAGATCGACCATGAACCGCAAAGCCTTGTCCCCCAGCGCAGCATTTCGGGCCGCACGGCCCTTGCTGGAACAGTTGGGCGTTGCGGACCGGGCGCGGCTGGAAGGCCTGCTTGGGCTTGTCGGGGCGGGCGGGGCGATACCACTCGGGGCGGCGTTGATGGCTTTGT
>DASQKT010000669.1:0-23984 GCA_035630415.1 Skermanella sp. | reverse complement strand
CGCCCGCATCCTCCAGCTCGAACCGCTGCTCCAGCGGAAGCCCAAGGCGCTGTCCGGCGGCCAGCGCCAGCGCGTCGCCATCGGCCGCGCCATCGTCCACGAGCCGGAAGTCTTCCTGTTCGACGAGCCGCTGTCCAACCTGGACGCCTCGTTGCGCGTCCAGATGCGGGTGGAGATCGCCAAGCTCCACGCCGACCTGAAGGCGACGATGATCTACGTGACCCACGATCAGGTCGAAGCCATGACGCTGGCTGACAAGATCGTCGTCCTCAACAAGGGCCGGATCGAGCAGGTCGGCTCCCCCCTGGAACTCTACCGCCATCCGCGCAACCGCTTCGTCGCCGGCTTCATCGGATCGCCGCAGATGAACTTCCTGCCGGTCACGGCGTCGGCCGTAGCCCCCGGCGGCGTGACCGTCACCCTGCCCGGCGGCGACAGGCTGCTGGTGCCGGTCGCATCCGGCGGCGTCACTCCCGGCACGGCGCTGACGCTCGGCGTCCGTCCGGAAGACCTGTCCGAAACCGGCCAGGGCGAGGCCCGCATCCCCAGCCAGATCCTCGTCGTCGAGCACCTGGGCGGAGAGACCTTCGCCTACACGAAGACCGCAGACGGCTCCCAGATCATGGTCAAGGGCGACGGCAACTTCGAGCCCCGCGCCGGCGACACCCTCTCGGCTGGAGTCACCGCCCGCTACTGCCACCTGTTCGACGAATCAGGGACCGCCCTGCCCAACCTCGCCCGTAAATCCGCTGCGGCGGCGTGAGCGCATCATGGCCGATATCTATGTGATAGGCATCGATGCTGGGACCGAGAGCATGCGGGCCGGCGTCTTCGACCTGACGGGGACCGTGATCGCCGAAGGCGTCACTCCCATTGCAACCCGCTTTCCCCAAGCCGGCTGGGCCGAGCAAAGCCCGGAGGAATGGTGGCAGGCGCTCGGTTCTTCGGTCCGTCAGGCGGTTGCCAACGCCAAGATCCGCCCCGACCAGATCGTCGGCCTTGCCGCCGACACGACCTGCTGCACGGTTGTAGCGCTGGACGCGCAGGGCCGTTCGCTCCGCCCGGCGATCATCTGGATGGACATGCGCGCCGCCGGACAGGCCGCCCGCATCGCGACCCTCGACGACCCCGCCCTTAGGGTCAACAATGCCGGCCGGGGTCCGATCTCGGCGGAATGGATGATCCCCAAGTCGCTGTGGATGGCGGAAAACCAGCCTGATCTGTTCGAGCGCGCCGACTATATCTGCGACTGCCAGGACTACATCAACTTCCACTTGACCGGCTGCATGGTCGCCAACATCACCAGCGCCTCGACGCGCTGGCACTACGACAGCCGCGTCGGCTACGCTACCGGCCTGCTCGACAAACTGAATTTGACGGCCCTGCTCGACCGCTGGCCGCGCGAGGTCCTGCCGCTCGGCACCGTGATCGGCGGCCTGACGACGGCCGCCGCCGAACACCTCGGACTTCCCGCCGGCATTCCCGTGGCGCAGGGCGGCTCCGACGCCTTCATCGGCATGATCGGCATGGGCGTGGTCCAGCCCAACCGCCTCGCCATGATCACCGGTTCGTCCCATAACCACCTGGGCTTCACCGACACGGAAGTCCACGGCGCCGGCTTCTGGGGAACCTACCCCGATGCCGTGATCCCCGGCCTCCACGCGATCGAGGGCGGCCAGACTTCGACCGGGTCGATCATCAACTGGTTCAAGAAGCTGATCGATTCCGGGATAACCTATGACCAGCTCAACGCAGAAGCCTCCGCCCTTCCTCCCGGTTCCGAAGGGCTGGTCGTGCTGGACCATTTCCAGGGCAACCGCACGCCCTACACCGACCCCAACTCACGCGGAGCCATCACCGGCCTGACGCTGCGCCACGGCCCGGCGCACATCTTCCGCGCCATGATGGAAGGTGTCGCCTTCGGCACCGAACTGATCCTGGAAACCATGAGCGCCGCCGGCTTCACCCCCGAGGACGTCGTCGTCTGCGGCGGCTCGACCAAGTCGGATTTGTGGATGCAGATCCACGCCGACGTCTCCGGCCTGCCGCTCAAGCTGACCGCCGTTCCCAACGCCCCCATGCTGGGCAGCGCCATTCTCGCCGCCGTCGGCGCCGGCCACTACGACAGCATCGCGAACGCCGCTGCCCGGATGGTCCAGATCTCCCGCACCATCGAACCCGACCAGACGCGCCACGCCGCCTATGCGGAGCCGTACCAAGCCTACAAGGCGCTCTACCCCGCCCTGGCGGGCATCGCCCGCTAGCTGCGCGCCGCCCGCACTACCGCCAAGCCTTCGGCAGCACCAGGAACGACAATCCGACGCCCACCAGGAGCAACGCACCGACGACGACCGTTTCATAGGCGACCAGCATCGTCCCGATCCGCGCGGTCATCGAACGCAACGAGATTTCCAGCAGCGGGATGACGCCATAGGGGCCGAAGGCAGTGGATGGCAGGGTAATCAGCGGCAGCAGCACGCCCCAGATGATCAGGAGCTTGCCAAACCCCCGCGCCAACGCGCACCCCAGGACGCCGCACCGGGACCAAACCCGGCGACGCTTAATATCGTCATTGAACATGGGTATCCATCCGCGTCTCTGAGAAAGCAACACGACAAGGTCCCGAACCGGGCCAAAACTCCGGCGAACCCGCCGTCAAGCCGAAGCCGAATCACAGGAAGACAGGAAGACGTCCACCGCCGCCCCGACCGCAGCGCCGCGGAACCCCGCGACGCGCCACGGTTCTACCGTCGCCGCGAGAGTCGAAACCCTCGCGGCGACGGTCACCAAAAAACGGCGCGTGAACGCACCGGGCGGTGTGCTATTGGTTGCCTCAGCCATTGATACTCTTTCCTTAAAGCAGGCTATCGATGGTTAGGTCGGATCGGGGAGGTCCAAGTCCTCGATCCGGCCGCTTCGCGGGAGCGAAGCTGCGACGACTCTGATGGGGTTACCCCGGAATGTCAAGGATCGGCTGGCGTTGTGGCGTCACCGACGCGCTGGGGTTCAATTCAGTCGTCGGCGGAATCAACAGATTTCTATAAATGCCATCGAATTCAGTATGAATATTTTTCGCTTTTTGGGCAACCTAATACGCCGCCTGTTTCTGCGCACACTATGGATCGGCGAAAGACGGTCTTTGCATGACGAGCCAACGGATTGAGGATGCGTTAATTAGCCGTTCATCCCTTTGGTCGTATTGATGTTTATGGACTTCAGGGGACTTCTCATGAAGGCACGGTGAGGACATAGAGGCTTGCAGAGCCGAAACCTGACCTTCTTGAGAAAATTTTATTGATTCGGCTATCAATACAACTGGAAGTATATTGTGATTGATCAACTTCTTATGTGGGCCGTTTATCGCTCGCTCGATGACGCAACTGGAGCACCATATAGCGCCAAGACTCACAGACTAACTGCAACTGAACGCCTTAACGAATGGCGCGCGTGCGATCCACCGGATGATGCCTTATTGACTTTAATTCAGCGGACCTACCGATGCAACCTGTCACAGCATCAACCGGATGAGCCTTGGGTAACGCTGAGTGGTAAGCAGATCGTGAAGTCGTACACGATACCCAATGCTGATGTAATCAGCAAACTTGTTAGTGTTTGCGACAATACTATGCGGGGCCTGCGCAATCGGTCAGCGTTGCTCTTGGCTTGGGAGGTTATCTGGTTAGCAGAGCGACGAGACCTGAAGCTTGTCTGTGATTTCGAGGTTAATGACCTGGACCGATATCAACTGTCTGATGCGGCGAGTAATGCGGTCCAAATGTGGATGAAGGCGGCTTCGATCAATAGTGGTCGAGTTTTCTGTGAAATTACTGACGATGGGGAAGTATTGAGGAATGATACATTGTCTCCCGAAGCATTGAAGAGCATTGAAAAACACCTAGCTGTGCAGACTAAACTCGGCTGTTGGAATCCTCAGCTATGGGTTGACTGGGATAATGATGAGCCTGATATTGTTATAGATTCGAAGACGGGCGGGAAAAAGCAAAAAAAGCCAGATGCTGAAGGAATGGGCTTAGTTGCAATTGTCCGACAACTGATGGCCTCTGCTGAACCACCGACACTCCCCAGGAGGCTTCTATGATAGGCAGTCGATTAGGCCGGGATAGCGTCATCCAAAAGCCGAAGCCTATACAAATTGGCATCCCGAGCCGCTCGACAATTGATGATTTTCAGGCTATCGCCATAGACTTCGAAACGGCAAATGCGTCCAGGTCAAGCCCGTGCGCCATCGGCGTAGCGTGGGTAGGGATAGACAGAGTGCAGCATGTTGCGCACAGGTTGATCCGGCCTAAGAATTCAAAGTTCGACGGTATGAATATCGCCATCCACGGAATTCGCCCTGAGGATGTCAAGGATGAACCAGAATTTCCGGATATATGGGCCGAACTGGTGCCGCATCTTACCAAGACGATGGTTCTGGCGCATAATGCTTCATTTGACATGAGCGTGTTGCGTGCCACCCTGGATTTATATGGGTTGGTGTGGCCAGACTTATCTTATTTATGCACAGTGAAAATTGCGCGTGAGTGCTGGCCTGATCTTGTTGACCACAAGCTACCGACCCTCGCCTTATACTTAGGCATTGATCTCGACCACCACTTAGCATCTAGCGATGCCGAAGCCTGTGCGCAGGTAGCGCTCCAGGCTGCTGGCAAGGTCAACAAGGACATCAATGGCCTTGCAGATGATCTGGGCATGACCGTTGGCGTCATGCGCCCTACCTGGTATCAACCCTGCTCGGCTCCCACCAAACCTTCCATCGCTGCGGCACGAACTATCGTCGTCAGTAATGGTGCCCCTCTTGTCGGGAAAAGCTTTGGCTTTACCGGAACATTACAGGCAATGACCAGGAACGAAGCTGCTCGTTTGGTACAAATGGCTGGAGGCACCTGCCATAACAGCGTCCGTAAGGATACTGACTACCTTGTTGTCGGCGCGGACCCAGGTGGAGACAAGTTGGCTAAGGCAGCAACAAGGATGGACCGTCATGGACGACCTGCGTTGATAGACGAAGCTGAGTTCCTAAATCTGCTGCGATCATGAGGATGGAATTTAGATGGAGGTTTGCACGAAATAAGCTTTGCTATTATGGGTTCTAATGCCTTAGTCGGAACATCGCTCGTTATACGCGCTCATGCGCCATGCCTGTTGGATATTTCACAAGTTTAGACACAAACCCAAGCCGTCTGTCGACGCCGGTGGCTGGGAGACAATGGTATCGTCTCCAGCATTCAGCACTCCCCGGTCAGTGATCAAAACGCACTGACTCACGCCATTCCATCTATTTTCGATAGCGGCAGGGGAGACTATGCTTCCCCTATCCCCATTGCTGAGCCGGCAATTATTGCGACATCGCCCGCCCATGACACCAGCGCTGGAGGAGGTCCACGGTTACGTGGCTCTCCCCGGCGCCGACGCCGCTGAAGTGCAGGAAGGGTGCATCCGGCTCGCCCAGATCGGATAGCACGCCGAAGGCGTAGCGCAGGTCTTCCAGCCGGGTGTAGTCGCTGGTGGTGGCAAGCGTCGTGATCCCGGCTCGCCGTGCGGCCATCACGCCGTTGTATGAATCCTCAATCGCCAGACAGGCGTCGGCTGGCAGTCCCAGCCGTTCCAGCGCCAGCAGGTAGACGTCAGGCGCCGGCTTCTTGGCCGCGACCATGTCTCCCGCCGCGATCACCTCGAACAACCCAGTACCGCCAGCCCCCAGCGCCTCGTCCAGCAGGATCTTGACGTTGGGCAGGCTGGTGGTCGTCGCGATGGCCAGACGCATCCCGGCAGCCGCCGCCTCCCGGATTAGCCGTTCCACGCCGGGGCGCAGCCGGACCCCTCCGCCGCCCATGTTTCGGACATAGCGCGCGGTCTTTTCCCCATGGATCTGGCCGATGATGTCGCGCACCCGCTCGGCGTCGTCAGGTCTGTAGTGGGCGACGAAGTGCCTGATTCGCTCCTTACCGCCGGTAATCTTGAGCAGATCGGCATAAACCGCCCGGCTCCAGTGCCAATCCAGGCCGAAATCGCCGAAGGTTTCGTTGAAAGCGCGCCGATGAGCTTCCTCGGTCTCCGCCAAGGTGCCGTCCACGTCGAAGATCAGAGCTTGAAACGTCATTACCGCTTTCCTTCCGGATCTTTCCAATTCGTTCCGTGGACAGAGTATGCCGGTCATATCCGGCTATGCGAAGCGAAACCATACGGCCAAGCAGGCGTCCCAACACGACGGACGCTTTCCAAAAATCCCCGCAAAACTATACATTGGTTTAGGTGCCAATAATTTCTCATGCCAGCATAATGACCTTCCCTCCGGAGCGCGTCGGGAGAACCGTCATGGCGATGTTCGAAACCGGTCTCGATAGATGAACGCGATCATAAAGAACGGGACCTTCGGCGCCGCCGCCAGTCCCGTGGTCTTCATCGTCGATGACGACAGGTCGGTGCGGGAAGCGCTCAGCGCGCTGTTCCGCTCGGTCGGTCTCCGCGTCGAGCTGTTCGGGTCGGCGCTGGAGTTCCTCAATGGACGGCGTGGCGATACCGCCGGCTGCCTCGTCCTGGATGTCAGGCTTCCGGGTCTCAGCGGGCTCGACTTCCAGACGCAGCTCGCGGCGTCCGGCATCCACCTGCCGATCATCTTCATGACGGGGCATGGCGATATCCCCATGTCGGTGCGGGCGATGAAAGCCGGGGCGGTGGACTTCCTTGCGAAGCCGTTCCGCGAGCAGGACATGCTCGACGCCGTCGCCGCCGCGATCGAGTGCGACGCCAGACGCCGCCGCGACAGCGAGGCGCTATCGACCCTGAAGGCCATGCTCTCTTCCCTGACGCCGCGCGAGCGGGAAGTGCTGGAGCATGTCACCTCCGGGCTGATGAACAAGCAGATCGCGGCGATGCTCGGCCTCAGCGAGATCACGGTGAAGATCCACCGGGGCAACCTGATGCGGAAGATGGGCGCCCGGTCCCTTGCCGATCTGGTGCGCAAGGCCGAAGCCTTGGGCATCGGCGCGCCGTCGCTTGTCACGATGATCTCTCAAGCTCAATCGTAAAGCCTGATATAGCAGCGTACCACCCGCATTGCCTTGCCAATGCCGCAATGCGGCATACGATCGCCGTGCAGTCAGGAACGAGAGACCCGCATGAAGACGAACGGCCACGGCGTGAAGACGATCAATCTGGCGCTTCAGGGGGGAGGCAGCCACGGCGCCTTCACCTGGGGCGTGCTGGACCGTCTGCTGGATGAACAGCACCTTGTCATCGAAGGCATCAGCGGCACCAGCGCCGGGGCCATGAATGCGGCTGCCCTTGCCCAGGGCTGGACGCGGGGCGGCCGGTCCGGGTCCAAGGCGGTACTGGACCAGTTCTGGCGCCGCACGGCGGAGCTGTCGCAGTTCAATCCGATCCGCCGCACCATCGTGGACCGCATCCTTGGCCGCTGGAACCTGGACAAGTCGCCCGTCGTGGGCGCCGTCGAGTGGCTGTCGCACCTGCTGTCGCCGTACCAGAGCAATCCACTCGGCCTCAACCCCCTGCGAACGGTCCTGACCGAACTGATCGACGAGCCGGATATCCAGGGATGTTCCGGCATCAAGCTGTTCATCGCGGCGACCAATGTGGAAACCGGCCGCGCGCGGGTGTTCTGGCGGCACGAAGTCACTCTCGACGTGCTGCTCGCCTCCGCCTGCCTGCCCTTCACGTTCCAGGCGGTCGAGATCGATGGCGTGCCTTACTGGGACGGCGGCTATATGGGCAATCCCGTGATCTGGCCGCTGATCTACAACTGCGACAGCCGGGACATCGCGGTCGTCCAGATCAACCCGCTGGAGCGCAGGGGCACCCCGAAGACGAGCATCGAGATCGTCAACCGCGTCAACGAGATCAGCTTCAACGCATCGCTGATGGCGGAAATGCGGGCCATCGCCTTCGTCCAGCGCCTTGTCGCCGACGGCAGCCTGATCGGCGAGGAAAGCAAGCGCCTGAAGCACATGAACATCCACATGATCGGCGACGAGGACCAGTTGAGCGCGCTGGGCGCCACGAGCAAGATGAATGCGGAACTGGATTTCCTGCTTCATTTGAAGTCGCTCGGCCAGACCGCCGCCGATGGATGGCTCAGGGAAAACTGGGGCCATATCGGCAACCGGTCCAGCATCGACGTGAGAAGCGTCTTCCTGACGGCGGAGCCGTCGTCCAGCCCGTCCGCATCGTCCGGGCCGGGCGGTCCGTCGCTGAGATTGCCCCGGCAAAAAGCTTCACCGGAGGCATGACGGATTTCGGTCAGGGCGCTCCTGACTTCAGCGCCTCCTCAAGGTGCCGGACGATGATTTCACAGTCGAAAGGCTTTTCCAGCATGCAGACGGCGCCCGCCGCAAGCACCCGCTGGCGGAGCGCGTCATTGCAGTAGGCGGTCATGAACAGGACCGGGATCGGGCAGTTCCTGCTGTTCAGGACCCTCTGCAATTCGACACCGTCCATGCCCGGCATCCGCACGTCGGTAATCAGGCAGGCGGCTTTCCGGTCCATTCCGGCGGCCAGGAAATCCAGTGCCGACGCGAAGACGCATGTCCGGTAGCCCAACGACCGCAGCAGGCTGGCGGTAGCGAGGCGTACGGCCTCGTCATCGTCGACAATGGCTATCACAGGACTGCCCGGCATCCGCATTGCCTTAAGACGCATGCCGCACGCTTGGGCGCGTGCGGCCGATACTCCGACGATGCGCGTTGCCGCTCACCGATGGAATCATACAAAAGTCTGACATGGAGCCTTAAAGAAGGGCTCTAAAACCTAAGTATATCCCAACTAAACCAAAACAGAGCCTCGTCAAACTTGTGCCGAGTGGGAGGGCTGGGATGAATACCGTATTGTTCACGATACCGGGGTCGAACTGGAGGAAGTATCGTGGAACAAGCCGGCAGACTACTCACCCGCCATGCCGCGCCGGCGCTCGACGCTCCCGAAGGGGAGCAGCCGCCGGCGCGCGGCGGTCTTGCGCCCTGGCAGGAGCGCCGCGCCAAGGAGTTGATGAGCACTCATCTGGGCCGCCAGGTCCCGCTTGCCTTCGTTGCCGGCGAGTGCCGTCTGTCCGTCAGTCACTTCGCCCGCTCCTTCAAGCAGTGTACGGGCAAGCCGCCGCACCGATGGCTGCTGGAAAACCGGGTCGAGCGGGCAAAGGAGCTGTTGCTTGACGACACCGTTTCCCTTGCCGAGGTGGCGCTGGACTGCGGCTTTTCCGACCAGAGCCATTTCACGCGCGTCTTTTCCCGCACCGTCGGAACGAGCCCCGGCACCTGGAGGCGCATCCGCCTGAGCCGGCGGTCCCATGGCTGCGGCGCTGTTTGCCATGACCGGCAAGCCGTAGCCTGATCGCCCGGCCTCCGCCTCCATTTGGGGGTACACGACTGGGCGGAACACAACGGCATGATCCGGTTTGTTATCCTGAACGCGCACGAACAAAAAATGGCGGGAGGAACAAGCCGATGCCGGATCAGAAGGGCCATCCGCTGCTCAGCGGCGGAAGGATCATCCCCAAGGACAAGATCGTCAGCGCCGAGGAAGCCGTCCGCCTGATCCGCGACGGCGCCACCGTAGCGACGGGAGGTTTCGTCGGGATCGGCTTCGCCGAGGCCATCGCCATCCAGATCGAGCAGCAGTTCCTGGAACAGGGCCGTCCCCGCGACCTGACGCTGATGTATGCCGCCGGCCAGGGCGACGGCAAGGGCAGCGGCCTCAACCACTTCGGGCACAAGGGGCTGGTCCGGCGCGTCATCGGCGGGCACTGGGGCCTGTGTCCCAAGCTCCAGAAACTCGCCATCGACAACGAGATCGAAGCCTACAATCTTCCTCAGGGCGTCATCAGCCATCTGTTCCGCGACATCGCGGCCGGCAAGCCGGGCACCGTCACCCGCGTCGGCACCGACACCTTCGTCGATCCGCGCCACGGCGGCGGCAAGATCAACGCCGGCACGACCGAGGACATCGTCGAGATCGTGACGCTGGGCGGCGAGGAATACCTGTTCTACAAGGCCCGGCCGATCGACGTCGCGATCCTGCGAGGCACCAGTGCCGACCCCGATGGCAACATCACGATGGAGAAGGAGGCGCTGGTCCTGGAAGCGCTGGCGATAGCGACGGCGGCCCGCAATTCCGGCGGCGTCGTGATCGTCCAGGTCGAACGCATCGCGGAGACAGGCAGCCTCAATCCGCGCCTCGTCCGGATACCGGGTATCATGGTCGACTGCGTCGTCGTGGCGAAGCCGGAACACCACTGGCAGACCTTCGGCACGCCCTACAATCCGGCGTTCAGCGGCGAGATCCGGGTGCCGATGCGGGCGATCCCGCCGATGGAGATGGGGCCGCGCAAGATCATCGCCCGCCGCGCGGCGTTCGAACTGCGCCCCAACAGCGTCGTCAACCTCGGGATCGGCATGCCGGAAGGGATTTCCAACGTCGCCAATGAGGAACAGACGCTGGAGTACCTGACCCTGACGACCGAGCCGGGGACCATCGGCGGCATGCCGGCCGGCGGGCTGAACTTCGGCGCCGCCAGCAACATCCAGGCGCTGGTCGATCAGCCGGCGCAGTTCGACTTCTACGACGGCGGCGGGCTGGACATGGCGTTCCTCGGGATGGCGCAGACCGACCGGGACGGCAGCGTCAACGTCAGCAAGTTCGGCCCCCGGCTGGCGGGAGCCGGCGGCTTCATCAACATCAGCCAGAATGCCAAGAAGGTCGTCTTCCTCGGCACCTTCTCGGCGCGCGGCGAGTCCAAGTTCGTGGAGAAGGTGGAGCACCGCACCTTCAGCGGTCCCCTTGCCGTTCGCCGGGGCCAGCCCGTTCTCTACATCACCGACCGTTGCGTCTTCCGCCTAACCGCCGAGGGGCTGGAATTGACCGAAGTAGCGCCCGGCGTCGATATCGAGCGCGACATCCTGAACGAGATGGCGTTCCGTCCGGCGATTTCCGGCGATCTGGCCCCGATGGACCCCCGGATCTTCGAACCCGGCCCCATGCATTACCGGGAGGAATGGCTGAGCCTGCCCCTGGAAGCCCGGCTCACCTATGAACCGTCGGAGAACCTGTTCTTCATCAACTTCGAAGGGCTGTCGATCCGCCGGATCGAGGATGTCGAGAACGTCCGCCGGGCGGTCGAGCAGCGGCTTCAGCCGGTCGAGCGCAAGGTCCTGGCGATCGTCAACTACGACAACTTCAGGATACTGCCGGAACTGCTCGACGCCTACACGGACATGGTCAAGGGACTGGCGGACCGCTTCTATTCCGGCGTCACCCGCTACACGACCAGCGCCTTCATGCACATGAAGTTCGGCGACGCCCTTCAGCGCCGGTCGGTGGCCCCGCACATCTACGAAAGCCGGGAGGAGGCCGAACGCTACCTGTACGACCTGTCGTGACGCGTTTTGGCAGCGATCTACTCGAAGACGCCGATCCCGTGGACGACCGCCCCGCCTTCCCCCGGATAAGCGTCTTCGAGCCGCCGGACCTCATAGCCGTAGTGGGTCAGCGCCTCGCTCATCTTCGCGTAGCGCGATGCCGCTTCGCCCGCACTCCGCGCATCGATTTCGAACAGGATGTCGGGGTGATGACGCCACAGGGTTTCGGACATGCCCGCTAGGACCTCGATCTCCGCCCCTTCGACATCGATCCTGACCATATCAGGCGGCGGCAGGCCAAGATGGGCGACAAGCCCGTCCAGGGTAAGCATCGGCACTGGCCGGTGTGCCGGTATCATGGCGCCCGTCCGGTTGACGGCGCCGGCCGCCGCCGTCACGATCGTCACGTTGTCGAAACGGTTGAGCGTCGCATTGGCCTTTATCAGATCGGCGTTGGCTGGAACCGGCTCGATGGCGATGACCCGGCCGCCCGGCCCGGCCAGCCTCGCCGCGAGGAGGGAAAAGAAACCGACATCGGCTCCGACGTCGATAAAGCAGCCCCCCGGCCGAAGGCGCTCCGCGATGCAGTCCTGGACGCCTGGTTCGTGCCGGCCGGAGAGTTGGCGGAGCTTGGCCCCCTCCAGCTCCATCCGGAGTCCCCCGACCGGCCCCGGTCCCCGGATCGTCGCGTACAGAGGAAACCCGCTTCGCCGTGCAATCCCCGCAACCCTGCGGCCGATCCAGCTCACGAGCGCCATGGGAGTCCTCCGGTCCAGACCGTTCCAGAAATTGAAGCCTGAACCGTATTGGGTGCGGCGCAACTGTTTTTTCAAAAAGCGCTCAAAGCCTCAAGTTACTACATCCGGACGCATTACTTTGCACGAGGTCATGGTTCGCTTCGCCGGGATCGAATCAGCCACGCCGCGCCGGCGCCCAGTGCCATCGTCAGCACGCCGGCCAGGATGAACAGGGTGCCGAAGCCCAGGCCGTGGGAGATCGGCCCGGCGAGGATCGGCCCCAATCCCTGCCCCAGGAAGAAGCACGACGCGAACAGCGCCAGCGCCGAGCCGCGCGCCGACGGCGCCAGTTCCGTCGCCTGCGTCTGCATCGTGTTGTGCAGCATGTAGAAGCCGAAGCCTGCGACCACGAAGACTCCGGCGATCAGCGACCAGTGCAGCGGCAGAGCCACCGAGACATAGGCCAGTCCCGCCACCAGCCCGCCGGTCCTCATCATGCCCCACTGCCCGAGACCGGCCACCAGCCGCCGCACCACCATGCTGTAGAGGATACCGCCGACCGCGAAGCACGAGATGGCGACGCCGGCCTCCATCGCACCGCTGGCGCCGTGCGGGACCAGCATGGGCGCCACGAAGGGAAAGACGCCGAAGATCAGGATGCCCTCGCCCAGCACCGTGGCGAAGACCAGCAGCGACCGGGGGTTCTGAAGCACGGTCCGGTAGCGTGCGATGGAGCCGGACAGCGACAGTTCGCCGCGCGTCGTCTCGCCCTTCAGAAAGACCATCGCCATGATCAGCGCCGCTCCCGCCACCACGGACGATACGCCGAACACCGCGCGCCAGCCCGCCACTTCCGCCAGCGCACCGGAGATCGCGGACCCGGCAAGTTGGCCGGAGATCACCGCCACCAGGAAGCGGCTGATCGAGAACTGGCGCTCCGCATAGGCGACGCGGTCGCCGATCAGCGCCATCGATGCCGGAATGATGCCGCCGGCGAATCCCCCGGCCAATGCCCGCGCCGCCAGCACCGTCCCGTAGCTGGGAGCCAGCGCGGACAGTGCCAGGGCCACGGTGAGGACGGTCAGCGAAATCCGGATCAGCCGCGTCTTGCCGATGGCGTCACCGACGGGACCCAGCACCAGCTGCATGATCGCGTAGGGCAGCGTATAGGCCGATGCCAGAAGCGCCGCCTCCCGCAGGGTCACGTCGAGGTCGAGCGCCAGCACCGGCAGCAGCGGATCGGCGGACCGGAGCGACAGGGCGCTGGCGAAACCCGCCAGCCCCAGGATGAAGATGAAGGGCATTCTCAGGAACCTAACTTCGCCGCTTGGCCTGCCGCCTGACCTGCCGCTTGACCCGCCACCACGGCGCCGACATGGCGGTTGCGTCCGGCCGCGATGCCGAACACGGTGGCGGCGAAGCAGACGCAGATGAACAAGGTGCTGACGGCCTGCCAGCCGCCCGCCCATTCATGCAGCACGCCGACCCCAAGCGGCCCCATGGCCGCCAGGGTGTAGCCGACGCTCTGCGCCATGCCGGAAAGATGTGCCGCGACATGGGCGTCGCGTGAGCGAAGCACGATGATGGTCAGCGCCACGGCGAAGTTGCCGCCCTGCCCTATCCCCAGCAGGACCGCCCAGATCCAGACGCTGCCGAGCGGCGCATGGAAAAGCCCCATCAGCCCGACGATCGTGAAGACCATCAGCAGCACCGCCGCGAAACTCTGGCTTGGGCGGCGGGTCGCGAGAAGCGGAGACACCAGCGCCGCCGGCACCTGGACCAGGATCGAGCACGAGACGACCAGTCCCGCCATGACGGGATCGAGCCCCCGGTCGCGCAACATCGGCGCCACCCAGCCGAACACCATATAGGCCACGGCGGATTGCAGCCCCATGTAGAGCGTCACCTGCCACGCCAGCGGGTCGCGCCACAACCCTGTGACCTTGGCGACGCGCGGCAGCGTCCCCGAAGCTGCCGCCACCCGCTTCGGCGCCATCGGCAGCCAGACCAGCGCCGCAACCAGCGCCGGAACTGCCCATACCGCAAGGGCGGCCGGCCAGCTTCCACCCATCGCCTGCTGGAACGGGACAGCCGATCCGGCCGCGAAGGCGGCGCCGGCGCACAGCGCCATGGTGTAGACGCCGGTCATCAGGCTGGCCTTGTCCGGGAAGTCCCGCTTGACCAGACCGGGCAACAGGACGCCGATGATGCCGATGGCTGCCCCCGCGACGATCGATCCGGCCAGCAGCCCCGGAAACGACAGCAGGCCGCGCAGCGCGGTTCCCGCCGCCAGCACGACCAGAAAGACCAGGATGGCGCGTTCCGTGCCGAGACGCCCGGCGATCTTCGGCGCCAGGAAGCCGAACAGGCCCAGGCACAGCACCGGCGCGGTCGTCAGGATGCTGGCGCCGACAGCCGTGATGCCCGTGTCGCGGATGACGTCCGGCAGGATCGGGCCGAGGCTGGACAGGGCCGGGCGAAGGTTGAGCGCCACCAGCATCAGGCCGACCGCCAGCATCAGCGCACGCGTGCCTCTCGCCGGCACCGGCGCCGGCGGAGCCTCGTCCTCGGCGTCGATCAGAAGATCGTCGGCCAGGGTCGGCTTACGATCGTCCGCCGCCAACTTGTTCATCAGGATGCAACCCACTGTTATGGACAGGACGGGCGAGTCTTCGACGACTCGGCCGTGCTCTGAAAGTGGGTAACATCAACCGGCGGAAAGACCGGTATGCTATTTCCGCAGGACCGTTAGTGACGGGTGGAAGGAATGCCGTCCAGCGCTGTTACCGGCAGACCCATGAAAAGCTCCGTATCCTCGTCATCGACCAGCGCGCTGTACTGCGGCAGCGGCAGAAGCGTCAGGATGGATACGGTGCCCCGGCTGTCCAAATCGCAGATCGCGACCCAGTTGCCGAAGCCGATCGCCAGCGCCACGACCTCGGCCATGCCCATGTCGACCATCTCGCGGGTAATGGCCTCTTCCAGGCTGTAGATCTCGGCCGCACTCAGACGGGCATCGCGGACCGCCGCCGGGACAGCCGGCCAGACGATCCGTTCGACGATCACGTCGGTGCTCTCGGACGCGCACTTGGCGCCCTCGTCCCACAGCTTTTCATCGACCAGAAGCAAAACCTGGATGCCTTCAAGAAGGCCGTCGGTCTGGCAGACCGCGACCTGACCGGCCGCACGGGCCACCGCGAAACCCAGGTTGGATACCGCCACGGTGCCCTCCGCCGCCAGCGCTTTCACGGCGGCCAGGATCTCGTTACGGGTATTTTCCGGCAGCGCCGCGAATTCCCGATCGGCCGGGGAAAGGAATTCCACATCGTTCATCTTGGTCTCACCGATTTGGCGCGTAGCGGGGCGTTGCGGGATAGTCATGGATTTACCGGAGCGTCAGGCAGCCATGCGGGTTGTCTGGCACTCCTGGAGGAGCTGGTGCGCGAAGCTGCGCGCTTCCATGAGGTCGCTCCTGTAACCGGCCACGGCGCCGTTCAGCAGCACCGCCCATCGGCTCTGGAAGCCTGCGGCCTCGTAGCTGAGCCCGATGCGCTGCCCTGCGGCTTCCGCCATGAAGTTCAACGCCGTCAGTTCGATCCAGGTGGTTCTTTCGGTCACAGGATTCTCCGGTGTCGTCATCAGCCGTATTCCATCGGCCCTCATGTGATGGAATTTTGCGCAGGTAATGGTTAACGATCCCTGAAACCTTTATGTGGCCCGAAGTTGTAATCCCAAAGGGCGGCGCAATGCTTGAAATCAGTTCGTCTGGTTGGCGCGCAGGCGTTGCGCATAGATGTTGATGACCAGCGCCGCCAGTAGGATCAGACCACGAATCAGTATCTTCAGGAAACTGTCGATATTGATATGGTCCAGGCCATTGTTGAGCACGCCCAAAACAAGCAGGCCCACAATGGTATTACCAATGCCGCCGCGCCCCCCGAACAGGCTGGTGCCACCCACCACCACGGCGGAGATCGCGTCGAGCAGGTAGCTGTCGAATTCGTTCTGCTGGGCGCTGCCGAAATAGGCCACGCCGACCATTCCGGCAACGCCGGAACAGACGGCCGAGATGATCATGACGGACGCGATGACCAGCCGGACATTGACGCCGGAATACTCCGCCGCTTCCCGGTTGCCGCCGACCATGTAGACGTATCGCCCGAACCGCGTGTAGGTCAGCACCAGATGCCCGACCAGCAGGAACGTTGCCGCCACGATCACGACATAGGGGACGGGACCGAGCGCCTTCTGCCCCAGCGTGGCGATGAAAGGCGGGACGGCGTAGGCGATCTGGCCGCGCACCAGCATCGCGCAGATGCCGGCCCCGATCTGGAGCATCGCCAGCGTCATGATGAAGGACGGGATGCCGATCCGCGTCACGCCGAAGGCGTTGACTCCGCCCAGCAGGAAGCAGGTGAGGAGAGCCAGCAGGATCGCGGCATAGCCCGGCAGCGGCACGTTGGCGATATTGGCGTAGGAGTCCTGGAGCGTGAAATAGGCGACCACGATGCCGGTAGCATTGGCGACGCTGGCGACGCTCAGGTCGATTTCCGCGCACAGGATCACATAGGTGAGCCCGACCGCCATGATCGCCGTGATTGAGATCTGGTTGAGGATGTTGCCGACATTGTCCAGCGTCGCGAAGGACGGGCTTGCGATCGAGAAGAAGACGACCAGGAACAGCAGCGTGATGAACGGCGCGATATTGCTGAGCCGGCTGCGCAGCCAGATCATCGTGCGGGATGATTTGGGCGGATCGGTCTTATCCGACGCGGCGGATTGGGCACTCATTGCGCTTCCTTTGGATCGGGTCTTTTTGCGTGCGGGGTCGTAGCTGGCCAGTTCGGCGGATGAGAGGAGGTACCCGGATCAAGTCCGGGTATGACGAAAATCTTGATTTTCGTTTCATCCGTCATACCCGGACTTGGAGCCCAGTACCTCCTCGCGTCGGCTTCCCCAGACCAGCCTCCGCTTCCTCCGCATTCCAGTTCCTCAAGCCGCATCGAGCAGGCGGTCCTTGCTGACCGCTTCGCCGGCGAACTCGCGGGCGACTTCGCCCTTTCTCATGACAAGGATACGGTCGGCGAGCGACAGCACGGTTTCCGGCTCGCTGGAGACCACGACGATGCCGATGCCCTGATCGCGAAGCCCCCGGACGATCTTCACGACATCGTCCTTGGCCCCGACATCCATCCCGCGCGTTGGTTCGCTCAGCACCAGAACCTTGGGCAGGTATGTCAGCCACTTCGCCAGCCCGACCTTCTGCTGGTTGCCGCCGGACAGGGTCCCTAGGTGCTGGTCCACGCGGGGCGGCCGGATGCCAAGGCTGATGACGTGCCGCTCCGCGATCTCGCGCTCGGCATTGGGTCGCAGCAGCAGGGGATGCAGCCGCTCCAGGATGCTGATCGACATGTTCTTATAGAGCGGCTCGTGGCTGAACAGCATCGACCGCCGGCTTTCCGGAACGAAGGCCATGCCCGCGCGCTTCGCCGCCGCCGTGCCCTTCAGCGATACCCGCCGCCCCTCGATCGACACCGTTCCTTTTTCCGGGTGCAGCTTGCCGAACAGCGCGCGGGCCAATTCGAGCTGACCCGACCCCATGAAGCCGTAGATCCCCAGCACCTCGCCCGCCCGCACGGTCAGCGACACGTCGCGGAAGACCCGCCCGAGCGTCAGCCCGGAGGTCTCCAGCACGACCGGGGCATTCGGCTTACTGTCGAGCATCATCTCCGAGGTGTAGCTTTCCTCCAGGTCCTCGTGCCCCGCCCCGATCATGTGTTCGATCAGGAAGCTTTTCCGCAAGCCCGCCGCCTCGGCGGTGACGATCTTGCGGCCATTGCGGAAGATCGTCACGGTATCCGACACGCCCAGGATGTCGTCGAGGAAGTGGGAGATGAAAATCATGCTGCGGCCCGATTGCCGCAACGCCTGGAGCAGCCCAAACAGCCGCTCGATCTCCGGCGGCGACAGCGCCGAGGTCGGCTCGTCCAGGATGATGATGCGGGCGCCGGAGAACAGCACGCGGCTGATCTCGATCATCTGCTGAAGCCCGATCGGCAGCGAGCCTATCGGCACCCTGGGATCGACGTCGATGCCCAGGCTGCGCAGGTGCGACGCGGCCTGCGCGTTCATGCCCCGCCAATCGACCCGGCCGAACCGCGTCACCGGCTGACTGCCGAGGAAGACGTTCTCGGCGACCGACAGGTCGGGCACGATGCTGAGTTCCTGATGGACCATGCCGATGCCGGCCTTCAGCGCGTCGCGGGCGGAGCGGAAGTGCTGTTCCTCTCCGTCGATGCGCATGGTGCCGCCGTAGTCCGTGTGGACCCCGGCGATGATCTTCATCAGCGTGCTTTTACCGGCCCCGTTCTCGCCGACGAGACCATGGATCTCGCCGGCGTGAAGGGTGAAATCGACATCCCGGAGGGCGGTGACCCCGCCGAAGGACTTGGATATGCCGGAAAGCTCCAGCAGCGGCCGGTCACCACCCAATACCATTCCCCTACTCCCAAACGTTCCAGTCAACCGTCGCAACGGATCGGCCGATCGGATCAGCGATCAGATCAGGAAATGATCCTGCATCCACTGCATGCCGGGTGCATTGGCCTTGGTCACCACGGGACCGTCGGTGATGATGTGCTTGGGAATGCCCTGCCCCGACTTTTCGCCATTCAGCACGGCCGCGACCCCGGCCAGCACGGCGCCGCCATGGATGCGGCAGGACGGGTTGCGCACCGTCGCGTGCATCCGGCCTTCCGTGACGGCCTGAAGCGCCGGCGGCATCGCATCGACTCCGCCGATCTTGATGTCGGTCCGGTTGCGCGCCTTCATGACGTTCCAGGCGGCCAGCGCCATGTCGTCGTTGTGGAAGAAGGCAGCGTCGATCTTGGGGTACTTGGTCAGGTGCGTTTCCCAGATCCGGACGGCCTTGGTCACGTCCCAGTCGGCCGGCGTGGTGTCCAGCACCTCGACCTTGGGAAAGCGCTTGACGACCGACTCGAAGCCCTTCGCGCGGCCCTGCGCTCCCGTATGGCCCAGCGCGCCCTGGGTCATGATGATGGTGCCGGAGCCGCCGATGGCGTCCAGCAGCGCCTGGGTGACCGAAGCGCCCATGAACTCGTTGTCGGGTGCCAGGAAGCTATGGACGTTGATCTGCTCCAGGGGCGCGATCAGCGTGTCCATGTCGATGACCGGAGTCCCTGCCTCGATCATCTTGTTGACGGGCGCCGTCAGCGTGCCGATGCCGAACGCCTGGATCGCGACGAAGTCCCATTTCTGCGACGCCATGTTGTCGATCGCGGCGCGCTGCTTAGTGGCGCTCAACTCGCCGTCGAACCACGTGATCTCGACATTCAGCAGCTTGCCCCACCACTCCGCCGCGCGCTTGCCTTGGGCGCACCACGTCGCCTGCAAGCCGGCGTTGGAGAAGGCGGCCTTGAGCGGCTTTTCCGACCGGGATGTTTCCTTGGCCATCTCGGCGGCAAGCGCCGGGTTGAAGCCGAAGCCGCCGAACAGTGCGGCGGATGCGCCGGCCGATGCTGCGGCGGTACGGATGAAATTGCGCCGCGACGGCTGCCGCGGTCCTCCCTTGTTGGACATCGAGTTCCTCCCGAACTGTTATCCTTCACGTCCCTTACCGCTTGAAGGCGGGTCGGTCCGATGCCGTGGCGGAGCCTTTATGGCTTCCATTCCTCCCCAGCCTTTTCAGTGTGACATAGGCTTTAGCGCTCGTAACGCTACCCAAGCGGGCTAGGGCGATTGTCGGGAGGCGATCTTCTGCACCAGGATCATGAATTCCCCGGCATCTTCGACCAGGGCTTCGGCGGTTCCATGATCCGTCACCGCCCGCTCGACGACGGTTGCCGAGGCGGGCAGCCGCGACAGCGCTTCGTCCAGCGACCGGACATACAGGTAAGGCGTCGTGCGCTCGGTCAGGCGTTCGACCGTGTCCGGCTGAAACTGCCGCGCCATGTGGGCAGCCGTCGCCAGGATCAGGTAGGTGTCGCCGGCGCGCAGACCGACGCAGCCGGCATCGCCCGTCTCCATCGTCTCGAAGCCCAGTGCCAGATAGCGGGATAATGCCGGGCCGATATCGGACAGGACCGTCAGTGGGGTGACACGCAATATCATGATGTTGATCAGTCCATTCGTTGTATGCCGCAAAGCGTGTGCTAAAACTCGGCGGAGAAAAGACGGCGGACTCTTCTCCTGTCAGTGGGACACTTGCGTCGGCGGCGCTGGAGATCCTGAATGCGTCGGACCCCGCGAATAAAGCCGCCGATGAGCCGTCCAAATCGGTCGCCTGAGGCAGTCCCATCCGCATAGCGGAATCTTTCGGGGTATGTCAAACTGCAGATGGGCGGTGAAACCATTTTCCGAAATGAAATCGTTCTCAATGTAAGGACAAGGGAAATGGGTTCTTCCGTCACGACGGCTTACGCCACCGGCGCCGCTTCGACGACGCAACGGTTCTCATCGCTCGGCGGAACCGAAGACAGCGGCAAGACGGCAAAGGATACCGCCACCAAAAAGAAGTCTGCGGCCACGGTCGGCGACACCGTGACCTTGTCTCCGGCGGCTCAAGCCGCCGTCACGGCCAAATCCGATCCCTCCGTCAGCTACTATGCGCAGTTCTTCCCAACCCGCGACGGTTCGCCCGCCACCGCCCTGGCGGCCGCGATCGTTGACCCAGGCGCCGAGTCCATCTCCAAGGGGAAGACGAAGGAGCAGGTGGCGACAGCGGCCCGCGCCAGCATGGATGCCAAATACAAGGAAATGCAGGCCAGCGGGAAGCCGTTCGACATCAACAGCAATGAAGGGAAAGACTGGTACAGCCTGATGGGCAATCTCGACCGCCGTGCGCTTTACAGTGTGAGCAGCAATCAGGGCGGCCAGTTCAGCAAGGACGAGCAGGACATCGCGCAGTCCATCATGTCTCAGCAGCAAGGCTGGGCCATGGGCCTCCCCGGCGGCCCGACCCGGCTGGTGGAGGGCGTTCCCGATTCCTTCAACGGCGACAACGCCGGCCGGATGAAAGCGGCGGTGAAATGGCTGGACGGCGTGAGCAACGACGAAAAGGCGTCCATCTCCTGGGCATCGAGCCGGGCTGCCGCGCAGACCTCCTATGAATGGATCATGGAAGGCCAGAAGAAGACGCCCGAAAACCTCGATAGCGACAGTCCGATGGTGAAGCTGATCAAGTCGGCGATGAACACCATGAAGGACAGCCTGGAGCGAGGGTTCACGCATGGGACGCTGAGCAGCAAGGAAGACCTGAAGAGGCAGACCTGGTTCCAGGGCTTCGAAGATCAATTGGACGACGCGCAAAAGCGAACCGAGGAGTTGTATCAGCGGAAGGGATGAGCTTGCCTCAAGATCTCCCTTCGCTGACATACGCATAAGCCTCCGGCAGACAGGATTCCTTGAACCCACGGCGTTGCCCAGCCTATAGCTGGCGCTTTGCCTTTGCTTGTCCCGTCACATGACGCTGGAATCTCGCTTGAAAGCTCCAACTCATAGTATAAATCCGTTAATAACGATGACTTGTAGTTTGTTATAAATAAAAACAACCAAAACGATATAAAACCAGCTACTCACAACCAAATCACCAATATCAGCTTACAATGAAATGAATAAATACCTATTAAACCAGCCTCCCGCACATACCTCTTTTTTGCGCAAGCCACCTTCGAAAAAATTCCGTGGAAACTTTGGAAGCTCGAAAAAGTCATTCGCGATCGGGAAGTAAAATCCTGCCCATTCGTCTCCCGAAGGACCGGCCGACAAGAACTGGTTTCATCTCTTTGGTGGAGGGATAATTGGGAAACAAAGATGCTGAGGTGGGTTTGAAGAAATTTCTCACTCGCTTGCCTGTTTATTCATTAGTCGCTTTTGTAACTTGCTTTGCGGTGCCCGAGACCAGTTGGTCCCAAGCCGTTGACGCCGAACCGCCGAGCCGCCCGATCGAGTCCTTGAAGGGCAAATCCCCTGCCCTCCCCGACTTGTCCGGCGTCGTGTCGAACCTGTCGTGGGTCCAGGCCGCCGGAAAGGCGCTGTTCTGGGATCAGATGGTCGGAAGCGACACCGTCGCCTGCGCCACCTGTCACTTCCGGGCGGGCGCCGATCCACGCATCACCAACCAGATCAACCCTGGGCTTCTCGGAGGCGATAGCATCTTCGGCGCATCCAACGGCAGCGGGCTGATGGGCTCGGGCCAGGCCGCCGGACCGAACATCACGCTCAAGCCCAAGGACTTCCCGTTCCGCAAGCTGTCCGACCCGACCGACGCGGACAGCGCCGTGCTGTTCGACAGCAACGACGTCTCGTCATCGCAGGGGACTTTCGCCGGCGACTTCGTCTCCAGCAAGAAGCTGCCGAAGCAGACGCCTCGGGCGACCAACACCGACAAGTGCGACGCGCTGGTCCATCCCGTCTTCAACGTCGGCGGCCATGGCGTGCGCAAGGTGGAGCCGCGCAATTCGCCGACCGCCATCAACGCCGTCTTCAATCACCGCAATTTCTGGGACGGCCGGGCGAACAACGTCTTCAACGGTTCCGGCGTCTTCGGCCTGCGCGACACCAAGAAGAACGCGTCGGCGCGGCTGGTCGTGAAGCAGCCGGACGGCACGCTGAAGCTCCAGGCGCTCGAGCTGAAGAACGCCAGCGCCGCGTCGCAGGCGGTCGGCCCAGCCCTGAGCGAGTTCGAGATGTCCTGCGCCGGCCGCAGCTTCGCCGATGTCGGGCGCAAGCTTCTGGCCCAGCAGGCGCTGCAACTCCAGACCGTCGATTTGCTGGACAGCGTGTTCGGCCGCAAAGGCCCCAATGGCGACATGGTGGCCGCATCAAAGGTCGGCCTGAAATACACATACCGGGAGATGATCAGGAACGGCTTCGACAAGAAGTTCTGGGGCGATACCAACAAGTACAAGATCAAGGACAACAGCGACGGCACCGCCAGCCTCGTCCCCGACAGCAACGGCTACACTCAGATCGAACTGAACTTCCCGCTGTTTTTCGGCATGTCGATCATGATGTACGAGGCGACGCTGATCTCCGACGACAGCCCGTTCGACCGCGATCAGCTTTCCGATGCGCAGAAGCACGGCAAGGAAATCTTCGAAGGCAAGGGCAAGTGCATCGCCTGCCACGACGGCCCCCTGTTCTCCAAGGCTGCCGGCGTCGGACCCAAGGGCCTTGACGACAGCCAGGTCGAGCGCATGCTGATGAAGAACGGCGAGCCTGCAATCTATGACAACGGCTTCTACAACATCGGAGTCCGCCCCACCGCCGAGGACATCGGCCTCGGCGGTACCGATCCCTACGGCGTCCCGCTGTCCTTCACCAAGCAATGGGTGACCGGTCAGCGGGTGGACAAGTTCAAGGTCGACCCTTGTGAATTCGAAGTACCCTTCCCCGGCCAGGATTCCGCCGGCTGCGGCAAGGACGTGCTGCCGGAAGGTCTCGACCTCAAATCACAGCGGATCGCCGTCGACGGAGCGTTCAAGACCCCGATCCTGCGCAATATCGCGCTGACGCCGCCCTATTTCCACAATGGCGGTCAAGCTTCGCTTGCACAGGTGGTCGCCTTCTATAACCGCGGCGGCGACTTCAACAGCGCGACCAAATCTCCCGACGTGACGCCGCTCGGACTGACCCTGACAGAGCAGGACGCCCTGGTGGCTTTCCTGAAGTCCCTGACGGACGAACGCGTCCGGTGCTCCCGGGCACCCTTCGACCATCCCGAACTCCTGGTTCCTGACGGTCACAAGGCAGGCGTGTATAAGGCGGACGGTCGGGTGGCCGACCGGCTGCGGGTCCTGAAGGCCGCAGGTGCGCAGGGAGACCCTTCAGCCAGCTG
>DASQKT010000668.1:0-13301 GCA_035630415.1 Skermanella sp. | reverse complement strand
CATCCTACGGACTGCCGGTTCGTCTCCGGTTGCTCTCCACCCCGCCTCACGGCGACGCAGTTACCTTCGACTTCGGAGCTGTGACCTCCTCCGGTGCGGACTTGCACCACACTGACAAAGCGTCCTCACGGACGCACTCATGCCCGGACTTGATCCGGGTACCTCCTGGCGGAGGCTGACGTGAGGACTTCAAGCTGAAGTCCGGATGTCACCCGCTAAACTTCTGAAAGGAGGTACCCGGATCAAGTCCGGGTATGACGGAAATAGGGGATACAGCGTAAATCAGCGCCTGTAGGGCCGGTCAAGATTTTCGGCTCCTGGGTTGGGACTGCGTTGAAGCGGGTTTGGAATTACTGCACCTTGCAGGCTGTGAAAGCCACTTGCCGCAATGGAAGCTGACATTGACTCATTCCCAAAAACCTATGGTTGCTGTTTCCGCGACCGAGTTCGCAAAACATTTTGGCCGCTATAGGCAAGAAGCTCAACGTGAGCCTGTCGCCATTGCCAGCCATGGGCGAAAGACCAGCAACCATATCAGCGAATTACCGGATGAAATCGCGAATGCGATCGAAGAGGGTGATATGGACCCCGCTCATGATCATCTGAACAAGCTGATGGATCAATAGCGGCTTCAAGCTTCGTGGCAACACATAGGCAACTCCACGACGGAAGCGGGTATGCTCTTACCTCGTACCGCTTTTTCACTGGAGAGGACGGATGAGCGAGGGGGCGCTTGTTGGGTTGATCGGGGCGACCGCGCTGGGGTGCGGGATCGTCGGCGGGGTGTTCTTCGCGTTCTCCTCCTTCGTGATGACGGCGCTGAGGCGGTTGCCGGCGGCGGAGGGGATGGCGGCGATGCGGTCGATCAACAGGGTGGCCGTTACGCCGCTGTTCATGGCGGCGCTATTCGGGACGGCGGCGGCATGTCTGGTGCTGGCGGGGGTGGCTCTGGCCGGCTGGGCGGAAGGGCGTGCCGGGTGGCTGCTGGCAGGGAGCGGTGTTTATCTTTTTGGAGTCGTCGCCGTGACGGCCGTGTTCAACGTCCCGCGAAACGAGGCGCTGGCTCTCGTTGATCCGGAAAGCGCCGAGGGGGACCAGCTTTGGCAGCGCTATGCCGTCGAGTGGACGGCGTGGAACCATGTGCGGACGGTGGCGGGCGCCGCCACCTCGGCACTTCTGATGGCCGGGTTGCGCTGACGCTGTCCGGGGAGCGCCGCGACGGGGTGTTTCACTCGCTGTCGAAGGCGACGACGGTGAAGATCATGTTCACCGTCTTGTCATCGTCGGACAGGGGAAGATGGATGTCGGCTACGCCGCGCACGTTGCGCACTCGTCCGACGTAGGGCGGCTCCGACCGGAGCGGAGTCCCTGTCTTCACGACCTCGGCACGGGAGGTCCAGAGGTAGTTCCCAGACCCAAATCCAGGCATCTCGGAAAAGAGTTTTCCCGTGTGGTTTGTCCGCGACTTGTCCACGACACCGGAACCGATCAGGCGAAAGCGGAAATCGAGAGGGTCGTGAAGGACGTCGGTCAATACGATCCATGGAGTCATCCGGGGAACCTCCAGAAGCGGATCGAGATCCCGCCGCGCCGGCATTTTCCGACCCAGCCTTTTGCTTTCCCAATACATGAGAGCGTCTTGAAGAAGTCGTTCCATGTTCGCCACCCAACATTTCGAGCGTCCTGCCTGACACCTCCTGTACTTTGCCGCAAACAACCGTCCAATGGTTGCTCCAGAGATCGACAAAGTCGGGCAAGTACCGGTACGGGATTCGGACACACCAATTTTTAACCATAATTGATGTAATAGACATCAAAGGTCGCGGAAGATATATCCGACTTTACGCCTTTTTCCATAGGCGCCTAGATCCAGCGGCAAAAGAAAGCACGACCATGGCCGTCCGGCCCGCCGATCCCACCTTCGCGGAACTGTTCACTCCGAAGCTCATCACGATCCTGCGCGAGGGCTATGGGCTCCTGGATCTCCGCGCCGACGCCATCGCCGGCCTGACCGTCGCCATCGTGGCCCTGCCGCTGTCGATGGCGATCGCGATCGCATCCGGCGTCACGCCGGACCGAGGGCTCTTCGCCGCCATCGTCGGCGGGTTCCTGGTGTCGCTGCTGGGAGGAAGCCGGTTCCAGATCGGCGGGCCTGCCGGAGCCTTCATCGTGCTGGTGGCGGCCACGGTCGAACGGCACGGGGTGGACGGGCTGCTGCTCGCGACGATGATGTCCGGGGTGTTCCTGCTGGCGATCGGATATCTGCGGCTGGGCACGTATATCAAATACATCCCTTACCCCGTGACCGTCGGCTTTACGGCGGGGATCGCGGTCATCATCTTCGCAAGCCAGCTCAAGGAGCTGCTGGGCCTTACCCTTGAGGGCAAGGAGCCCGGCGCCATCATCCCCAAGCTGATGGCGCTGACGGAAGCGCTGCCGACGATCAACCCAGCTGCTGCGGCCGTAACGCTGGTGACGGTCGGCCTGATCCTGGGTGTCCGGCGCTACCGGCCGCACTGGCCGGCGCTGCTGATCGCCGTGGGAGTGGCGGCGGTGGCAAGCTGGGCCTTTGGCCTGCCGGTCGAGACGATCGGCACCCGCTTCGGCGGCATCCCGAACTCCCTGCCGTTGCCGGAACTGCCGGTCATTTCAATCGATAAGATGATGGCCGTCCTGCCGGACGCTGTCGCCTTCGCGCTGCTGGGGCAATCGAGAGCCTGCTGTCGGCGGTGGTCGCCGACAGCATGAGCGGGCGGCGGCACCGGTCGAACTGCGAACTGGTGGCGCAGGGTGTGGCGAACATTGCCTCGCCGCTGTTCGGCGGGATCTGTGTCACGGGGACCATCGCGCGCACCGCGACCAATGTCCGGTCTGCCGCGCGGGGGCCAGTTGCCGGCATGCTGCACGCGGTCTTCCTGCTGCTGTTCATGCTTGTGGCCGCTCCCCTGGCGAGCTTCATCCCGCTATCGGCGCTGGCCGCCGTGCTGGCGGTGGTGGCCTGGAACATGGCGGAAAAGCACGAGTTCGCGACGCTGCTGCGCGCGTCACGCGGGGACGCCGTGGTGCTGATGGCGACGTTCCTGCTGGTCGTGTTCCGCGACCTGACGGAAGGCATCGTGGTCGGGTTCGGGATCGGAGCACTGCTGTTCCTGCACCGCATGGCGCAGGCGGTCGAGATCGAGAGCGGGATGCCTTCCCTGGAAGAGGATCAGGCCGATACGGTGGGCTCCAATGCCCGCCAGCCCTACGACTTCGGCATGGCGAGCGATCCGGAGGTGATGGTCTACCGGATCTCGGGCGCGTTCTTCTTTGGAGCGGCGGCTACCGTCGGCTCGGTGCTGGATCAGCTGGCGGAGCATCCGAAGGCCTATGTGCTGGATGTCTCCGACGTGCCGATGCTGGATTCGACGGCGGCGATCACGATCGAGGGCTTCGTGCGCAAGGCGCACGGCAAGGGTGCTTCGGTCTATATCACCGGGGCACAGCGGCCGATCCGCCGGGCGCTGCTGACGCATGGCGTAAGGCCGCCGCGCGTCAAGTTCCGCTCCACGGTGGCGGATGCGATCGAGGACGCCCATGCCAGGGCAAGCACGCCCCGGATCGAGGCAGCCCCAGTCAGCGCTTGAAGCCGTCATTCCTTCAGGTCTGAGCGCCGCAGTTGCTGGTGTGCCGGGCGCCCACGGGCTCGGTCACCTTGATGCAGAAGTCCAGCAGGCGCTCGAACTGGATATCGCGCGACAGGCCTTCGCGGGCGGCGGGCGGCAAGCCCGGCAGCCGGCCGCCCGCCGCGTCCTTGGCGACCAGCCAGCGGCGGAGCTGCGCCGCAATCGCTTCGGGATCGTTGGAGAAGAAGCCGGCCTGACGCTCGCGGATCAGGCGAGCGGGGACACCGTCCTCAAGGCCGATGCCGAGGATCGGGCGGAGCACGCCGAAATATTCGAACAGCTTGGCCGGGACATTGCCCTGCTCGCGCGGGTTGTTCCATTGCAGCAGCAGCAGCACGTCGGAGCGGCGCTGGATCTCGAGCGACTGCTTGTAGGGCACGGCGGGGTGGACGGTCACCCGGTCGCTCACGCCCGCCTTCTCAGCCGGTGGCAGGACGAGGCCCGGATCGCTGCCGTAGAACTCGATCCGGATGCGCTGGCGCTCGGGTCCCAGCAGGGCCAGCGCCTCGAACAGCGCGGAGGGGTCGCGGCGGCCGGAATAGAGGACGCCGGCATAGGTGATGGTGAGGTCCGGCGAGGATGCGGACGATCCCACCGGCGATGCCGCCGCAGAGGGCGGCGGGTCCGGCTGGAGCGGGAAGTCCTGCGGGTCGTAGCCGTTGTAGATCGTCGCGACCGGCTTGCCGTACTTGGCCCGGTAGAACGTGCTCCAGGGTTCCGACACGGTGACGATGCCGCTGGCGCTGCCGGCGACCCGGCGCTCCATCCGGTCGAGCAGAGCCATGCGCCAGTCCGGCGCCTCGAAGTAAGGATCGTCAGCCCAGCGGTCGCGGAACTCCGCGATCCAGGGCACGCCCAGCTTGCGGCTGAGGTGATGGCCGGCGAGAAAGGCGGTGAAGGGTGGACCGGTGACGTAGATCAGGTCCGGCTTCCAGTCGCGGCAGGTGCGCTTGGCTCCGGCTATCGCCCAGGGCAGCCAGCCGACATAGCGGTCCGGCAGGTTGGACAGGTTGAGGTAGTAATCGCTGACGGTCGAGAGCACCCGGCCCACCAGGGACCCGCGCCCGCCGTTAGCACTCCCCGGCGATGCTCCGGGTGCGGCACCACCGCCCGGCTTAGGCGCTCGCCGGAGCAGGCGGTTGCGCAGGTTGCCGACGATATCGATCGGACGGTTGACATCGACGGCGCGGGTCCAGGTGACCCGATCCGCCGGGATCTCCAGCGGCAGCGTCTTCGACAGGTCGGTCTCGCGCGCGGTCACGACGCGCACATCGACGTTGCGCCGCATCAGGTACTTGGCGAGCTTACCGACCCGGATCGCGCCGATCGTGTTGGACGGCGGGAAATACCAGGACAGGATCAGCACCTTCATCGCGTCGGCGCCCTCCGGCAGTTCGGCGGGAGTTCCTGGCCGCGAGGCCGTGGCCTGATCGATCGTCGAAGAAGCAAACCCAGTCAACCTTAGTCCTTTCGGTCCCGATTACTTCGGGCCTGATCCCTTGTTGGTCCGCGCCGCCCGCCGGCCGAGTTGAAGATGGCGACGGGAAGGTCCCAGGATATTGCCATGCGGCATGAAACACACCCCATATATCCCTATGCAAAAAGTCAAATGGGGCCAGTCGGGCGAAATGGGCGTACTTCCAGTTTCGAATTGACCCTTGCCGGTGCTAACATCGTAAATGACCGGCGTGTTGCGGCTCAAGTCCGAACATTCGATAGTCTTTCCCGCGAATTGTATAGATTATGTTGATTCCGGCAGCCGGGGACTGAATGCGCTCCCTCATTTTGTTCATGGTCTTTCTGGTCCTTGCGGTACTATCCCTGACGATGCCTTCGATAGGGGTGCTGACGTGGGCCTGGATCGCGATCATGAGCCCGCATCGGCTCACCTGGGATTTCACTTACACGCTCCAGCTCAACCTGGTGATCGTCGTCATCACCTTCATAGCGTGGGTCGTGGCGCGGGAGCCGAAGCGGCTGCCGATGAACTCCGCGACCGCCATGATCATCCTGTTCATGGCCTGGATGACGCTGACGACGGCGACCTCCCTGGCGCCGGCCAACTCCTGGTTCCACTGGGACCTGCACATCAAGAACCTGGTCTTCGCGCTGGCCGTGATGGCGATCATGCGTTCCCAGGTGCGCATCCAGGCGCTGATCTGGATCACGGTGCTGTCGATCGGCTATTTCGGGGTCAAGGGCGGCGGCTTCACCATCGCCAACGGCGGCGCCTATACCGTGCTGGGTCCGCCGGAATCGATCATCGAGGACCGCAACCATCTGGCGCTCGCCTGCTGCATGATCATCCCGCTGATGAACTACCTGCGGGTCACGACCGCCAACCGGCTGATCAAGATCGGCCTGATGCTGGCGATGGCGCTGACCATCATCTCGGTGATCGGCAGCTACTCGCGCGGCGGCTTCTTGGCGCTGAGCGTAACGGCCTTCGTGTTCTGGCTGCGCTCGTCGGGCAAGCTGATGACCATGGTCCTGCTGCTGGCCTGCTTCATCCCCGCCGTCTCGCTGATGCCGGCGAGCTGGAAGGACAGGATCGGCTCGATCGAGAACTACCAGAAGGACGATTCGGTCCAGGGGCGGTTCGATGCCTGGAACTATGCGATGCGGGTGGCGAAGGACCGGCCCCTGCTAGGCGGAGGACTGGCGACGACCGAGGTCGGGGCCGTCTTCCACAAATACGTTCCGGGCCGGCCGCAGCGGGCGGCGCACAGCATCTATTTCCAGGTGCTGGGCGACCAGGGACCGATCGGCCTGATGATCTTCTTAGGCATCGGCGTGGTGGGCTGGCTGAACACCCGGTCGATCATCCGGCTGAGCAAGGGAAAACCGGAATTCGAATGGGCGTGGCACCTGGGACGGATGATGCAGGTCAGCTTCATCAGCTATTTCGTCGCCGGGGCGGCGCTGTCGATGGCCTATTATTCGGTGTTCTTCCTGTCCGTCGTGATCGTGGCGCTGGTAAAGGAAATCCTGATCAAGGCGGAGCGGGCGGCGGTCCAGCCGGCGGCGCGGGTCCGGCGCGGCGGTTTCCTGCGGCCGGCGGAGGCGCCTGCCTCGGCATCCGCCCCCGCCTCGGCCTCAATCCCGGCGAACTGACGGTACGGCGGAGTTCCGGTCTCAACCTGTCATGATCACCGTCACCGAACCGATCATCTGGGGCGACGAGCACGTCCCGGTAAATACGGGTTTGCTCGAAACCGTGGTGCGCGCCTTTCCGGGCGAGCGCGTGCGGTTTTGGGGAGAATCCAGCCATATCGCGCTGATCCGGTCGCTGATCGATCCAAGGGATGGCGTGCGGGTGGAATTCCGCGAAGCCCGGCTGCCGCCGCGCGACGCGGGGTTCAAGGAACGAATGCGCCATGACGTCGGCTTTATCGGCCGGCTGCTGGACGAAGCCGCCGGATCGCACCTGATCCTGGCGAGTTCCTGCCCGTCGCTGATCGCGGCGCTGAAGCTTCGCGGGCTGCGGACGAGCGTCCGGAGCGTCCATATCGTGCTTCATGGCAATCTAACCGTGCTGTGGTCCTGGAGGTCCCGCAATCCACTGACGCGGCTGACTGATCTCCGCACGGCGATGGGGCTGCCGAGCCGGCTGCCCGTCCGCTACTTCGTGATGGAGCCGGCGATCCGGGGCGAACTGCTGAAGACCCTGCCCCTGCTGAAGCCTACGGATGTCCGGCTGCTGCCGCATCCGGTCAGCTCGGTCGAGGCTTCACGGGAAGGCCGCGCACGCCTGGAACTGCCGGTGCGGATCGGCTTCATGGGGGCGGCTTCGTCCGAGAAGGGCTTCGGCGTGTTCCTGGACATCGCGCGCCGGGCGGCGGGGCCGGAAGTGGAGTTCCACGCAATCGGGCGGCTGGGAGCCGACATGGCCGGCGCGGACCTGGGCGCACTGGCGACAAGGCCGCTCGAGGCGGGAAAGGTCGGGCGGGCCGAGTATGTCGAGCGGCTGGCGGCAATGCATTATGTCTGCATGCCCTACGGGTCCGGACACTACCGCTATTCGCCCAGCGGGATCCTGGCCGACGCGCTGGCGCTGGCGCGTCCGATCCTGGCCTTCGACCTGCCGATCTTCCGCGACCTGTTCGACCGGTTCGGCGATATCGGCCATCTATGCCGAAACGCTGAGGAAATGGCCGAATTGATCCGCAGCGGGTTATGGAACCGGGTCCGGTACAGGGATCAGGTGGAAACGATGCGGGCAGCGCGGGCGCCCCGGCTGGCCGACCGGCTGAAGGACGATCTGAGGATGGCGCTGGGTTCATGATCACGGTCCTGTTTTCGACTTTCAACGGAGCGGACACGCTGCCGGCGATGCTCGATTCGCTGATGCGGCTCGTGCCGCCGCCGGGCGGCTGGAAGCTGGTGGCGGTGGACAACGGCAGCACCGACGGCAGCGCCGACCTGCTGCGGTCGTTCGGAGGACTCCTGCCCCTGACGGTGCTGAGCGAGCCTGCCAAGGGCAAGAACCGGGCGCTCAACCGGGGGCTGGAGATCGCGGAAGGCGGTCTGGTGGTGCTGACCGACGACGATATCGTGGCATCCGGCGACTGGCTGACCGCCTGGATGGCGGTGGCGGACCGGCTGCCGGGCTTCGACATCTTCGGCGGGCGGATCGTGCCGCGCTGGGGAATGGAGCCGCCGGACTGGCTGCTCTGCGAGGTGCCTCTTGGGCCGGTCTACGCCGCGACCGATCCGGCCTGGACGGAAGGACCGATCCGGGCCGGCTGCGTCTGGGGGCCGAACATGGCGGTGCGGCGCCGGGTGTTCGAGGCCGGGCACCGGTTCGACGAGCGGATCGGACCCGATGGAACGACGTCCTACGCGATGGGCAGCGAGACGGAGTTCACCCTGCGGCTGGAGGGACTGGGCTTCCGCTGTGCCCATAGCCCGGCGCCGGTGGTGGAGCACCAGATCCAGGCCGCAAGCATGACGCAGGAATGGGTCCTGCGCCGCGCCTTCCGCTACGGACGCGGCGAGCGTTTGCAGCAGTTGGCCGCTGGAGGCGGAAGCGACGCGCGGCTGTTCGGCTATCCGCGCTGGATCGTCCGGCAGTGGGGCGAGAGGCAATTCGAACTGATGAGGGCAAGCCTTGGGGGTACGGAGCGGGAGCGGTTCCGGCTGCGCTGGGATGTCAGCCGGCTGCGCGGAGCGCTGGCGGTGACGGCGCCGACGACGGCCACTTCGGAAGCGCCGCCGCCAATGGCGGCGGCGGGCGGCGAGCCGCCCCGGTTCAGCGTCGTGATCCCGACCCATAACCGGGCGGGTCATCTGGCGGAAGCGGTACGCTCCGTCCACCGCCAGACCTATCCGGCGCATGAGATCGTCGTGGTGGACGACGGCTCGACCGACGATACCGCCGCAGTGATGGAAGCGCTGATCCGGGACGGCATACCCGTGCGGTACCTGCGTCAGGCCAACCAGGGTGCGGCGGCGGCGCGCAACCGGGGCATCCGGGCGGCGGAGGGCGACTGGGTCGCCCTGCTGGACTCGGACGACACGTGGCTTCCGGGCAAGCTGGAGGCCGCCGCGGCCCTGATCGCCGCGGACGGTGCGCTGGACTTCGTCCACTCGCGCTGCGTCCATGATTTCGAACTGGCCGCCGGGGGCGTGCCGGAGCCGGTGCTGACGGTGGAGCAGCGCTGCGATCCGGCGGCGCTGATGGGCGGCTGGCACATCAAGACGTCGAGCGTCGCGATCCGGCGCGCTCTGCTGGACCGGCTGGACAGCCTTTTCCCGACCGATCTTCGGACCTGCGAGGACTATGAGTTGTTCTGGCGGGCGGTCACGGCGGCCCGCCGCATCGGCTTTTCCAGCGAACCCGACACGGTGATCGCCAATATCCCGACCAGCCTGTCGCGCGAGGACGCGATGGTGCTGCCGCGCATGATGGACAACATCGAGGCGATGAGCCGCGTCATCCGCTGGCTGGACGGCCACCCCCGGCAAGCCCGGCTCCAGCCGATCCTGGAAGGCCGCCGCTATTGGGCCGCCCGCATCCTGCTGACCCGCGCGACGCGGGAACGGCGCCTGCTGGAGATGCTGGGATGGCTGCTGCGCCACGGCCTGTCCCGCTTCGAGATCGGCCGCGCCGTGGTCTCGGCCGGACGCGGCGTGGTCAACGGCGAGAACCCGTCGGGGCTGTGATCGCCTACTCCTTATCGTAGACGACGTCTCTGCCCCGGTAGAACTTCAGCAACTCGCGGTCGGAGATCGGCTGGTCGGCTTTGGTTCCGAAGAAATAGACGCCTCCGGCGGCGTCCAGGGCGCCTTCGCGGCGGGCCAGGATGCGGTCGAAATACTTGACCGGAGCGGTGGCGAGCTTCACGGCGACGCGGACATATTTCCGGGTGACAGGGCTGGTGAAGAAGCTGAGGCAGAAATACTCGAGCGACCATGCCAGCGCGCCGGCCGGCCCCAACGCCATGCCGGCCTTGATCTGGGTGAAGTGCCGGAACAGCCGGCGGTGGCCCAGGAAGGTGAAGCGGGTGAAATCGTAGCGGCCCATGTGGACCTGCTGCATGAAAGGCGTCACCGAGTAGACGTAGCCGCCGGACCGGAGCACGCGGGCGATTTCCGACGCGCAGCGGAACGGATCGGCGACGTGCTCGAGCACGGCCACCGCGATGACGGCGTCGAAGCTTTCGTCGGGAAAAGGCAGGTCGTGGAGATCGCAGACATAGTCGGCCCCCTCCCCCAATATGACGTCGGTATAGGTGTAGCGGACGTTGGGGAGATCGGGGTATCGCTTGTCGCCAGCGCCGACCACCAGGATGCGGGCGGCGGGGAGTGCCTTCGCGACGTACTCGACCGACTTCTCCGAACTCCAGTCCGACGCGTTGACCGAGAAGTAGATCAGGCGCTCTGCGGCCCGGCGGAGCGCCGCGCGCAGACGGTCGGTCGATGCGGGAGCTTCGCCCCTCAGCATGATGGTATCGACTGAGATCCCGGCGCTCTTGCGCGACTTCGTGAAGTCGGCGATGGCGAAGACGCTGTTCTCGTCGTTGATCAGAACAGGCGTGCCGTCCACCACCGGAAATATGCGCCCGCAGGCGGCACCGGAGCAGGAGAGATGCGAAGCATCTGCCGTCTCAAGGAGAGCCGAGCGGCAGCGCGGGCAGACGAGGCCGGTGATCGGCTGTGTCATGTCGGATGGAGCGGAAGGCCGGAGCACTGGTTCGGCGGTCATGACACCTTGGCGGGAAACGGTAGCCTTCCCTGAAACTACCCGATGGTTGCCGAGGTTGGCGCGTGCTCAGGTGGGGTATGACGTCATCGTTCCGGTGCAATGACCATGGGAGCTAGTTTTTGGAGACTCGCATTTGCTTGCAATCGATCTTGGCAGTGTATATACAAACTGTAAAGACGGCACTGTAGACCGTTATTCAAAGGTTTAGAGGGGTTCGACGCGCTTGGTCCAATCGAGTCTGGCAAACTTTGTCCGACAAATAAGGAAAAGCGTTCAAAATGGATATCGAAATTGAATACGAATGGAACGAGCAAAAAAGCTTAAGCAATCAAGCCAAACATAAAATCAGTTTCGAAATAGCGATCCTGGCTTGGGATGGTTTTGTATACGAATGGCCGGATACCCGCTCCGAATACGGAGAAGACCGGATAAGTGCAATCGGAGAAATTGATGGTCACACTGTTTTCATTGCCTATACGTGGCGCAATGGCAGGCGGCGAATCATCTCCGCCAGAAAGGCGAACAGAAATGAGCAACGATCGTATCGTCAGGCGCTCGCGCGCCAGTTCGAAACCGGCAGCGGTTGATTGGAGCGAATTCGATGCGCTTAGCGATGAGGACATAGCGTCGGCGACGCAGAGCGACTCCGATGCCGTTCCGCTTGCAGATGAAGAATGGTTCGAGAAAGCCCGGTTGGTGCAGCCTCTCAACAAGGCGGCGATCAACATCCGTCTCGACCAGGAAGTGTTGGATTTTTTCAAGTCCCAGGGGGCTGGCTACCAGACTCGCATGAACTCCGTCCTGCGAGCTTACATGGAGCATGAGAAAAATAAGAAGCGCGCCTGATCAAGGCATTTTAGGCGAAGTCTTCATGATCTACGCCGCGCGACGTATGTACGAGTTCGTATCTTGGTCGGGCATAAGCTCCTGACCTCGCGAGCCGGGCGTCCTTATGCCGCCCGGCTCCCTCTCTCTTCCTCCGCTTGCCTTCCGTCCGCTCAGTTCATGTGGATCATGTCGGCCTTCAGGTCCGACGCATGGACGCCGATCAGGACGATCTCGACCCCGCCGCCAAGGTGCAGGACGGCGTTGCTGTCCGCATCGGTGGTGGCAGTGCCCAGTATCTGCGAGGCGGACTTCAGGCCGTTGCCGTTGAGGTCTGATTTGATCTCCAGGAAGTCGGTACCGGGACGGAAATCACCGATCCGGTCGCGGCCTCCGGCGTCGGCGCCGAAGACGAAGGTGTCGCTGCCGGCGTTGCCTTTCAGATAGTCGTTGCCGCCGCCGCCGGAGATCCGGTCGTTGCCGTTGCCGCCGTAGAGGAAGTCATCGCCGGGGCCGCCGTTCAGACCGTCGTCGCCGTCGCCGCCGAACAGGATGTCGATGCCCTTGCCACCGCTGATGGCGTCGTTGCCGCTTGATCCGTGGATCAGTTCGTTTATGTCTGAACCGTTCAGCGTCTGGTTGCCGGACGAGCTGGTGATGCGGATGCTGTCGAAATTGAGGTGGGTGCCGTCCGACAGCTTGGGCGCGATGTTCCAGGTCGGGTCGCCGAAGAAGGACACGGCGCCCTTGGCCTGTACGATCGACTTCGCCAGGAAGCCGAAGGCCTCCATCGCGTCGGGCGACTGGGTGGCGCTGAAGATCGAGGCGACAGCCGCCTTGGCGTTGGCGGCGTAGCCGTAGGGGGAGGTCGGCGTGCCCATGATGCCTTCGGCGGGAACCGTCGGCGAGGAGCCGAAGCTGCCCTTGAAGAAATCGGCCCAGGTCGTGTAGACGGGACCGTTGCCGGTCGAGTTGACCTTCAGCATATAGGCGGCGCCGAAGCGCGGGTCGAAGCCGTCGTCGCCGTGGATGAAGCGGCCGGAGGTGAAGTTGTCCATCCACTTCAGCAGTTCGACCGCCTGGGTATTGCCGCGCTCCGCGATCGAGCCCAGGACCATAGCGACGAAGTCGCTCTGCCAGACCAGCAGGTCGCCGTCGGGCCACATGTCATGGCGGAAGAAGCCCTCGATCTGGCCGTACTTGTTCATGGCGCCGTCGGTGATGTAGCGCTTCACCAGGGCGTCCATGTTGTTTTCGAGCATGTCGTTGAAATAGGTCTTCAGCTCGCTGTCGTCGGGCGCGATGAAGGCGCTGTCGCTCATGTTGCGCCATGTCCAGGCCCGGCCGCGCACCTGGTCGAAGTCGATGAAGCCGTCGTCCCAGCCCCGGTAATGGGGGGCGTAGGAGGCGATGCTGTAGGAGCTTTGGGCCATCAGGCCGTCCAGGTAGTACTGCGACCCGGTGACCAGATACGGCAGGTAGTTGAGGGCGGGCTGGTGCGCGGTGTCCATTTCCCAGCCGGCCGCCGTACCCTTGGCGAAGCCGTTGGTCAGACCGTCGGCGCCGAACTCCGCCCAATTGGTGCGGCCGTCCATCCACAGCTT
>DASQKT010000667.1:0-4569 GCA_035630415.1 Skermanella sp. | reverse complement strand
ACCGGCTCTTCGCCCATCGGTGCCGCCTGTACCGCCGTGAACTGGCTCTTGCCGTCCAACGACGGGCCGGCGGTGTACCGGCCGGCCGGCGGCGGATTGCCGTCCTTGTCGGTGCCGAAGAAGGCGTAGCTGAATTCCTGCTTCTCCAGGCTCTGGTCGAAGCTGTTGGGAATCGGTAGTGCCGCAGTGCCGCCAAGCTCCTCGATCACGGCCAGCCATTGCTGCTGGTGCATCGTGTCGCGCGCGATCAGGAAGCTCAGCATGTCCTTCATGCCGGGGTCGTGCGCGGCATTGTAGAGCCGGACCGCCAGCGTCCTGCCGGTCGCCTCTGCGGTCACGTTGGCGAACATGTCGCCCGCCAAGTTACCGCTGGCATAGACGTGCGAGCAGTCGAACGGAACGCCGTCGGAATTGCCGGGGAACGCCGCCAGACCGGTGGACAGCAGATGCTTGTGGAGCATGCCCTCGACCATGTGGCGCGGACGTTCGCCGCCCATCACGGCATTGACGACGGGGTTGGCGGCGGCGGCGGTTTCCTGGAGCGACAGCGGCGCTTCCTCCAGGTTCAGGGCGACGGCGGTCGCCAGCATCTCGATATGGCCGATTTCTTCAGTCGCGGTATGAAGAAGCATGTCGCGATACTTGGTCGTCGGGCCGCGAGCACCCCATGCCTGGAAGAAGTATTGAAGACAGACGCGGATTTCTCCTTCGATCCCGCCGATGGCTTGTTGTAGCTGCCGCACGAACAATGGGTCGGGAGTTTCGACACGGACCGGATACTGTAAGCGCTTGTCGTGATAGTACACGGGTCTGTCCTCTGTATTACGGGAAGATGCCCCCGCAAACAGGACCACGCGCGGCCTGTTATCGGTTGAAATCGCGGTAAACCGAAAGCGACGGTGCCGCGACTTCTGTCTACCCGGTTCGGCTAAAACATGATCAGTTGGCGCACGGCGGTTCCATCCGCCAGCCTGTCAAACGCCTCGTTGATCTCGTCCAGCTTGATGTGGTCGCTCATCAAGGCATCGACCGGCAGCTTGCCTTTCTTGAACAGGCGGATGTAGCGCGGGATGTCCCGGCTGGGGATGCCGCCGCCGAGATAGCTGCCTTTCAGCGTCCTTTCTTCCGCCACCAGGGTAACGGCGGGGATCGACATCATCTTGGACGGGTTCGCCAGCCCGGATGAAACGGTGGTGCCGCCGCGCCTTGTGATCCGGTAGGCCATTTCCAGAGCCGGGGCCGATCCGGCCATCTCGAAGGCATAATCGACTCCGCCGCTGGTCGCCTGCTTGATAGCGGCTTCGACATCGGGCGTCCCGGCGTTGAAGACGTCGGTGGCGCCGAGTTGCCGGGCGAGGTCGAGTTTGCGGTCGATCATGTCGATGGCGATCACGCGGTCGGCTCCCGCCATGATGCAGCCGAGCATCGCGTTGAGGCCGACGCCGCCCAGGCCGATCACGGCGACGCTGGCTCCGGCGAAGACCTTGGCGGTGTTGACGACGGCGCCGACGCCGGTCAGCACGGCGCAGCCGAACAGCGCAGCCTCGTCGAACGGGATGTCGGGGTCGATTTTCACGGCGGAGCGGGCGGACACCACGGCATAGTCGGCGAAGGCGGAAACACCGACATGATGATGGACCGGCTTGCCGTGAGGACCGGTGATCCGCATGCCACCGCCCAGCAGGGTGCCCGCCGCGTTGGCTGCGGCTCCCGGTTCGCACAAGGCGGGCCGGCCTTCGGAGCAGGGACCGCAGCGGCCGCAGCTCGGCACGAAGACCAGGGCGACATGGTCGCCCGGCTCGAAGCCCTGGGTGCCTTCGCCGACCTGCTCGACGATGCCTGCCGCTTCATGCCCGATCGCCATCGGCATCGGGCGCGGGCGGTCGCCGTTGATGACGGAAAGATCGGAGTGGCAGAGACCGGCGGCCTTGATCCGGACCAGCAACTCGTCGCGGCCGGGAGGCGCCAGTTCGACTTCCTCGATGTGCAGGGGCTTACTGTCGGCATAGGGGCGGGGAAGCCCGATTTCGTGCAGGACGGCGGCTCTGGCCTTCATGGTTCCGCTCCCTCGAGTGGCGCTTGTTGTTGGTTATCTGACTTCATTGATAACCGATTACACCAGACCCAGGGGCGGAAAAGCGGAAGGGAGGCGGCTTGCCGTTACGGCAGGCGGCGCAGCACCGTGTCGAGCGCGGTGGTGCCGTCGCGCGACTGCCATGAACCGGCGAGTGCGCCGTCCGGGCGCAGGCGGTAGCGGAGCTGGTTCAGGGCTGGTTCGTCGAACACCAGTTCGCCCTTGGCGAAACGGCCCTGGCGGCGGGAAGACTCGGCGCGCTCTTCCGGGGTGAGGCCGGCGCCGAGCAGGTAGGTCGCGGAAACACGCCCGCCTTCCGCTTCGGTCGTGACGCTGTCGATGCGCAGCGTCACTTCCCGGCCGTTGCGGTAGAAGCCGTACCAGGAGCCGGTCAGGTCGAAGCTGGCTGCCGGGGCTGTTGCCGCAAGGGTGGCGCCGACGCGGGCGGGTTTATGGTCGGGAGTGGGGCGCCGGCCCCAGGGCGTTTCGCAAGTCTCTTCGTCGGCAGCGGTGCGGATCCCGCCGGCGATGAAGCGGCCGATGCAGGCGGCGAAACGGCGGGCGAAGAGACCGCTCGCCGCAGCCGAATGGCCAATCAAGTCGGCGGGCTGGTCGATGACGAGGTCGCGTGACCGCCGTCCGGCGGCAGCCAAGATGGTGCGAGACGCTTCGGCCCGGCCGCCGGGATCGTAGGAATCGCCATGAAAATAGACCAGCATGACCGGCGTTTCGCCGATCTGCCGCAGCAGGCGGTAAAGCTCGGTCGCATTGGCCCGCCATGTATCGAACGACTCGGAAAAGCTGCCATAGGCGGCAGGCGCCGTGGCGATCACCGCGTCAGCAACGCCTTCTTCCGCGACAGCGGCCAGCGCCGCGAAGGCGCCGAAGCTTTGGCCGGCAACGCCGATCCGCCGGTAGCCCTGGGCGCGCAGGTCGCGCGCGGCCCTGGCGAGGCGCGATGCCGTGCCGGACAGGCTCTCCGCCTCGCGCAGGCGGTTCAGCCGGAAGGTGTCCCAGCCCTGCTCCGCCAGAGCCTTGACGTAGGGTGGGGTGGGAGACCGCGAATCCTCGTCGTGCATCGAGAGGCCATGTGCCCAGATCACGGCGCCGGACGCCTGGGCAGGGCCGAGCGGCGTCCGCTCCGGCGTGGCGGGTTCCACCCACATGGTCGGCTTGGCGGGGGCCGCCGAGGCCGGCAACGGTATCGTGGCTTGAACAGCCAGCAGAAGCACCAGCGCGATGCCTGCCGAGGCTTGCCCGAACCGGTTCCGAAACCAACGCCAGCCCATCGCCACAACCCGATTTTAAATATCCACGCTCTGGTTGAGCTTCAGGCAGGCGTGGTGAAAAAAAGGTTAGGATCGGAGCGCTCATCCGGTTGCGACATTGCGGCCGGTCCGCATTTCTCGATAAATGCCGTGCATGCCTGGATATTGGGCAAGATCTGGACAGACGCCGTAAAGCTATGCTCCTCTCGGACGGAGAGGGGCCGTGGCGTCATGTCCGGAGCGATGGCATGAGGGTTGCTATCGCACGGAGACGACTTAAGAAAATACCGGATAGAGGGGCTGACGGGATGAGCGGGTTTTCAGGACGGGGGATCGGACGGCGGGCTTTGCTGGCGGCAGCCGGGATCGTGGCGGGCGCGGTGGCGCTGACGGGCGGAGCCGCCGATGCCTTCGCCCAGGACAAGGCCAGGATCAAGGTCGCCAGCGTCTATACCGTGCCGATCGAGCAGCAGTGGGTCGGACGCATCCACAAGGCGCTGAAGGAAGCCGAGGCTCGGGGCGAGATCGATTATGTCTGGGCCGAATCGGTGGCTGCCACCGACTACGAGCGGGTGATGCGCCAGTATGCCGAGGCCGGCCAGCAGCTTATCGTCGGCGAGGCCTTCGCGGTCGAGCGGCCGGTGCGCGCGGTCGCCAAGGATTACCCTAAGACGGCCTTCCTGATGGGGTCGAGCTTCGGGCCGGCGGGGTCGAACCTGTCGGTGTTCGACAACTTCATCCAGGAGCCGGCCTATCTGACCGGGCTGATCGCCGGCGGCATGTCAAAGTCGGGCATCATCGGCATGGTCGGCGGATATCCGATCCCGGAAGTAAACCGGCTGATGAACGCCTTCATGCAGGGCGCCCGCGAGACCAACCCGCAGATCAAGTTCATGGTCAGCTTCATCGGCTCGTGGTTCGATCCGCCCAAGGCCAAGGAAGCCGCCTTCGCGATGATCGACCGGGGAGCGGACGTCATGTATGCCGAGCGCTTCGGCGTGTCGGATGCCGCCAAAGAGCGCGGCAAGCTGGCGATCGGCAACGTGATCGATACCCAGGCACAGTATCCTGAGACGGTGGTCGCGAGCGCCCTGTGGCATATGGAGCCGACCATCTTCCGCGCCATCGCGTCGGTCCGCGAGAACAAGTTCACCGCCGAGGATTACGGCCAGTTCAGCACCATGAAGTTCAATGGATCGAGCCTGTCGCCGCTGGGGACCTTCGAGA
>DASQKT010000666.1:0-7747 GCA_035630415.1 Skermanella sp. | reverse complement strand
AGCAACTCGCGCGGGGTGAAGAAGGGATCGATGTTCAGTTCCTGCGGCACCACCCCGATCGCGGCGCGCGACGCCCGCGCTTCCCGGTCGATGTCGCGGCCCCAGATCCGCGCTTCGCCGCCCGTCTTGTTGACCAGTCCGGCCAGGATGTTGATCAGCGTCGATTTGCCGGCCCCGTTGGGGCCGAGCAGACCGAACAGCGACCCGCGCGGGATCGCGAGGTCGATGCCCCTCAGCGCTTCCTTGGCGGGCGCCCGGCCCGCCGCCTTGTAGGTCTTGGTCAGGCCCCGGACCTCGACCGCCTGGGCCGGCAGCGGCGTGGTGGCTATGGCGGGAGCGAGGGCGGCGGGAGCGGGAGCGGGGGAATGGGCGGTCATAGTCAACTGGTTCTTCTCGACAGGGCTTCCAGCAAGGCTCTCGTCCGGCGGACCGAGCGTTTGCTGCGGCACCACCACGCGGGCACCAACAATCGCGTTGATCAGGCCGCGCCGTCTTGTATCATCCCGACGGCCGGCAAGACATGCCGGAGCGCCGTTCCGGCGGCAAGGCATGACTCTTCAGACAGGGAAATAGGTAATGCAGCCGACAGAAACAATTCAGGTGGAAACGGAAACTGTGGGCTGCGACGGTGGCGGGGGCGCATTGGGCCATCCGCTGGTCTATCTGACGCTCGACAACGGCGGCAAGGCCGACTGCCCCTATTGCGGCCGTCGATTCGTTCTGAAGGAAGGCGCCAAACTGTCCCACGGCCATTGACGGTCCTATGACGGCCGGCGAGGCGTCCCCGGACTCACCTCCGTTTTGCTGGTACTACATATCTCGCCCGCTACTTTTGCTATGCTACACCGTCACCCCCCTGCGGCTATTCGGCGAGTCAGGGGGAGGATTGGTACGCAGTGCTTTACTGTCGGGTGCGGGAACAATAAGTTAGAATTGATTCGACTTCCCACGGTGCAATCGCCTCCGGCGATCAAGAGGTTCCCTGGGCCGTCGCCAGTTCCGTTCCTTTTGTCCGGTCATGCTGCGCAAAAAAAAGTCGTCTTACGAGGTCCTGATCTACCGTGACGACCAGTGGATGCTCGAGCACCTGCTGGAGGACGAGGATCAGGCCAAGAGTGCTGCCGACCGGCTGATGCTTCAGCCCACGACCGCAGGCGTGCGGGTTACCAAGAAGATCCAGCGCAACGATGGCGGGAGCGTCGCCGTCGTGGTGTCGGAGGTCATGAAGACCTCGATGCCCTTGACCCAGATCCGGATCGCCGATGGGATCGAGGCGCCGTTCTGCGAAACGCTGGAAGACTTCTACGCGCTGTCGAGCCGCCTGACGATCCGCCGCCTGCTGGCCGACTACCTCGACCAGAAGGTCCTGCTGGTCAGCGAAGTGCTGCACTGCGCGGACGAGGCCGACAAGCTGCTGGGCGTCCTGCCGCTGATGAAGAGCGCCGTCATGACGGCGGCGGGCAGCCATGCCCGGCTGACGGGACGGGACGGCGCCGCGTCGCGCAACACCCTGAACAGGCGCGTGGAGGAGATGGCGGCCCGTGCCCGGACCGCGCGCAGCAGCTACCAGCGCAACTACAAGACCCGCCAGTCCTTCGCCCCGCTGGTGGATAAGTTCGGCAAGACCTCCGGCAAGGCCGGCGGCTCGCGCTTCGCCCTCGTCCATGCCGCCTGCACGGAACTGCTGGGTGCGCGCGACTGGACGGGCAAGCTGTCGCGGCTGACCGACTGGCTTTACGAGCCGCTCAACGACTACGCGGTCACGGTCCTGGACGGGCTGATCGCCGACCTGTTCGTCTCCAACGGGGCGATCCGCGAACTGTTCGGCCCCGATGCCGATCCCAGCCTTCGGCTGTGCCGGCTGTTCGACGTCATCAAGGGTGACGAAACGTCGGCCCTTCTGACGCCCCTGCCCGACAACCTGCGGGCACTCGCCCACCAGTTCGACGCCGGCCGGCTGCCCCAGGCCCGTCAGGCGGCATTGCTGCACATCCAGATCCAGCTCAACGACGCCAAGGCATCCGCCCGCGACACCAAGGCGTCGTCGTTCATGACGCTGCTGGAGCGGCTGGTGACCGAGAAGGGCGTGGAAGGCGGGCCGGAAATGGCCGAGGCGCTGACCACGCGCCATTCCCGCACGCAGGAACAGGGCGGGCTGACCGGGTTGAAGGAGGCGATGGGCCGGCTGCTGGCGCTGATGGGCGAGCCGGCGCGCAAGATCAACTACATCCAGGCCCTGGCCCATTCGCCGCTGTCACAGCGTCAGCCCCGCCTGATGCTTGAGGCGCTGGACGACATGGCCGCCAAGCCGCGCCTGATCAGCAGCTTCGTCGACAGCGGATCGCACCCGGTCCAGAAGATGAAGGTGCTGAGCAACACCCACGTCCTGCTCAGCGCCGCCCAGCTTCCCGGCGACATCCGGTCGAAGCTGATGCACATGGTCGAGATGGTCTTCACCGACTTCCTGACCGAAAACCGCATCCTGGAGAAGATCGACAACCCGGAAGTGAACATGCGCCAGCGCGTCATCAAGCTGGCGCAGCTCTGCACCCAGGGCCTGCTGACGCCCGGCCGTCCGCTGGAGATGGCCCGTGGCCGCCTGCTGGCGCTCGTCACCCGCCATGGCTTCGAGGCGATGGTGGTATCGGATATCGCCGACCCGGCCGAGCGCAAGCGGGAACTGGCGTCCTTGCAGGAGTTGCTGGCGGCGGTGCCGCCGCCCGAACACAAGACCGGCGAGCAGCGGGGCAGCGAGGGCAGCGCCACCGAAGCGGCGCAGACCCGGCTGCTCGACCATGGCGGGATGGCCGGTTCCGGAGCCGGCAAGCTGACCGCGCCGCCATCGCCCGAAAGCCGCGTTTGCCCCAGTTGCTTCGCACCCGGCTTTACCGATTCGTGCCCCACCTGCGGCTACCGGCACGTGCCGAGCCAGCGCGACGGGTTCATCCTGGCGCCGAACACCATGCTGACCGGACGCTACCGGATCGGCCGGGTGCTTGGACTTGGCGGCTTCGGCATCACCTATGTCGGCCGCGACGAACGGCTGCATGCGCTGGTGGCGGTCAAGGAATACTACCCGTCGATGTTCTCGGTCCGGATGCCGGGAAGCTCCCTGGTGGCGCCGAGCGGCCCCGAGCAGGCGGGACCCTACCGCGTCGGGATGGAGAAGTTTCTGGACGAGGCGCGGCTGCTGGCCCAGTTCCGCAACACGGCCGAGATCGTGGACGTGCTTGACTTCTTCACGGAGAACGGCACCGCCTATATGGTGATGGAATACCTGGAGGGCCGCTCGCTCCAGGAGGTCCTGAACGACCGCGGCGGCCGCCTGCCCTTCGGCGAGGCGCTGAGCGTCATCCTGCCGGTGATGCGCGGCCTGTCGCACGTCCACGATAAGAACGTGCTCCACCGCGACATCAGCCCGGACAACATCTACATCACCAGCGACAAGCGGTCGAAGCTGCTGGACTTCGGCGCCGCCCGCATGGCGATCTCCCAGGGCGAGCAGAACCTGACCGTCATCCTGAAGCGCGGCTACGCCCCGCTGGAGCAGTACAACGCCGGCGGCCGGCAAGGCCCCTGGACCGACGTCTATGCCCTGTGCGCCACGTTCTACCGGACGCTGACCGGCCAGATGCCGGCCGACTCGCTGGCCCGCATCGAGCAGGACGACCTGATCCCGCCGTCCCGCCTGGGCGTCGCGATCCCTCCCGCCGTGGAGAAGGTGCTGCTCAAGGGGCTTTCGCTCCGTGGCGCCGAACGGCACCAGGACATGATCGAGCTGCTGAGCGACTTCGAAGCGGGGCTGACCGGGCGGAAGTAGGCTTCCGGGTTCCGCTTCCAGGCTCGCTTCAGGCCGCTTCGTCAGGCCGCCTCGAAGGTGATGCTCTGGGCACCCTTCCACAGGGCCAGCTTGCCGATCTCGGGCAGCTTTTCCAGACCGGACGTCAGGGTGATGAAGTGGTTGCCGGCAAGATGACCCATCTTGCAGGCGAAATGGACGCCGCCATAGGCCAGCAGGATTTCGGTTTCGCTGATGCCGCCGGGATAGAGGATGATCTGTCCGGGAGCGGGGTAGCTGGTATGGTTTTCATACCCCACGCCGAAATCGAGGTCGCCCAGCGGAATCCAGACGCCTTCGCCGCTCCAGCGGACATGGACGATTTGCGAAACGAAAGGCAGCCGCTGAACGAAGGCGGCGCATGTCTTGGGCGCCGCTTCGGTTTCGAGGCGCGCATCGAAGACGTGTTCGTTGATCGTGATCTTCAGCTTTTCCATGCTTCTTCTCCACCCTGCTTGTTTCGATAGATCAGTTTCGATTGGCTCGTCACGCTCCGAGAGCCGTGGCCTTCGCCCCCGCCGGTCCAAGCGCCCAGCGCCCCAGCATGGCATGAATGCCCTTGTGCCGGTTCACCAATTGGGTAACACGCAGGTCGGCGGCGAGGCTGCACAAACGATAGGCTTCATCCGGGGAAAGGCTGGTGCTTTGCGTAATCAGCCGGATCATGTCACGCAACGCCATGCGCGCGGCCTCGTCCAAGTCCTCGTCGAAGCCCATCGTGATCAGATGCGTCGGCGTCTCGGCCCGAGGAACCTGGAGATTCGCTCCCTTGACCAGCGTGAGGCGGAACGTGCCGGACAGACCCGTCTCGACCGCCGTCAGGCAAACCTCGCCGTCGCCCTGCGCCGCATGTCCATCCCCGGCGGAGAACAGCGCGCCCTTGGTCCAGACGGGCAGGTAGAGCGTCGCACCCGCCACGAGTTCCCTGTTGTCGATGTTGCCGCCGAACGAGCGCGGCACGATGGAGGTGAGGCGGCCAAGCTCGGGGGCCGGCGCCGTGCCCATCACGCCGAAGAAGGGTTTCGCCGGGATCTCCAGCCCCCAGGGTGTGCGGACCAGACCTCGCTTGCGGTCGATGGCGAGATGGATGCGGCGGTGATACGGGAAGTCCTCCGGCAGGGCGCCGGCACCGGGCCGGATCAGGTTGAAGCCCCAGTTCTCCCGCAGGGTCACGTCCAGGATGTCCACCCGCAACGCGTCGCCCGGTTCCGCTCCACGCACCGCCACCGGCCCGGTCATGATGTGCGGTCCGAGTTCGGGGGTCACGGCGGCATGGATGCGGGCATGTTCGGGACGGATGCTCATGCCGCCGGGCGGCGGCAGGTCGTCCCGGCTTCCGCTGATCGTGTGGAGGACGACGGTGTCGCCGCTCCTGATTTCGGCCACCGGCCGCAGGGCAGCGTCGAAATAGCCCCAGTGGACGGTCCCTGGTTCGGGATGGATCTCGAGTGGAGCTGCCATCGATTCACCTCCGTTCCGCGATGATCGCGACGGGACCGCCGCCGTCCGGTCCCTGATGTTCCGCCCCGCCTGATACGAACAGGTCGGTCATGCCCACAGTGCCGGCCAGGACGCCGGCGACGAAGGCGCGGGCGTGCCGGGTCGATGATATGTCGCTGTCGTCCAGCATCGTGTGCCGCATCCCCCGCACGGTGCCCGTGCGCGACGCTTCCGCCTTGGCGAGCACGGCCTTTATGCGAGGCCGCTCCGCCGCGCCGAGTTGGCCCGGACCGTCGAAGCCGAGCCGGCCCAAGGCTGCGCGCACCGGCTCGATGTCGGCGGCATCGTTCATCACGGCATGGTCGATGCGGAGCGATCCCGTCCATTCGCCGCTCATCCCGAGCACCAGAATCTCGTGGCCCATGATCTCGATACCGGCCGAAGTGCTGGCCCGCCCGGACCACAGGTCCATGTCGGCGCCGATGGCGGTGTCCTCGATCCGGTCCATTGGCAGCTCGCCCAGCGCCACCGCGACGCCGAGAGCGCTGGCGCCGCGCGACAGGCCCATCGATTTGAGGGTGTCGCGCGTCGCCGTGACGGCGCCGCGCCCTTCCGCCTCCGCCACGCGGGCCGCCGTCAGCAGGGGGCACTTGATCTGGACGAAATGCACTTCGGCTGCGTCGGCGATGCGTGCCCGCTCCATCGCCGAGCGCACACCTGCCGCCACCATTTCCACCTGGGCGCGCCGGCCCAGATGCTCAGGCGGAAGCGGCGGAGTGATGGCGCTGCCCATGGCAACCGCCGGTCCATCGCCGAATGCCTTGGCGTGCTTGCGCTCGAAGACGATCCAGTGCGGCGACAGCGCTCCTTCCGTGCCGCCCGACATGACAAGGCAAACGGAACCGGCCGCTTCCGGCCCGATATGGCGGTGCAGGAACAGCTTGAGGCTCTGGGTAGCGAAGCCCCGGCTGAAGTCGTTGACGCAGCCGTTGCCTTCCGTCTTGCCGAGAATGGCGACGATGCCCGACGGGTCGAGTTCTCCCGCTTCGACAAGCCGTTCCAGGCCTGCGACGTCGTCGGGACCGGAGGCGGCGACGCGGTGGACCGCGACCATCGGATTGAGCAGAGAGGATGTCATAATCAGTCCTGATAGATCAGCAGCAAGGCGCTGCCGCAAAATGATGCTTCATGGCTTTCGCCAGTTCCGGCAGCGCCGCCTGAAGGGCTGCGTTGTCCGCGATGCCGTGGCGCAGCCGCGCCAGCAGCTCCGCCTGGACGGCGTCGTGGTCGATGCCGGTCACGCAGCCCCGCCGCACGACGGTCCGCCCGGCAACGATCACTTCGGCGATGTGTCCGGCTCCGGCGCGGGCGAACAGCAGGTCGGCGGGCGACAGGTTCGGCGCCAGACGGTCGCTGTCGAGCGCATAGGCGTCCAGCAGCAGCAGATCCGCCGGTTCACCCTGCCGGATGACGCCGCCTTCGGCGCTGCCGGTCACGGAAGCGCGGCCTTCGGCCAGTGCGATGCGGAGCATCCGCTTCTCGTCGATGGCGGAATCGAAGCCCCAGCCGCGATGAAGCGCGTTGGTCAGGCGCATCTCGCACAGCGCGTCGTCGTCCTCGTTCAATGTCAGCCCGTCCAGTCCCATCGCGACCTTGCAGCCGCGCGCCACCATCTCCGCCACCGGGGCGATGCCGGACCGGATGCCGAGGTTCGAGCCCGAGTTCACGGCGATGGTCGTGCCCGCCTCCGCGATCAGCTCCAACTCGTCGGGCCGCGCCCAGGTGCAGTGCGCCAGCGTCAGGCGCGGGGACAGCAGGCCGATGTCCTTCAGGAACGGTACCATGCCGTCGGGGAAGTTCCGGTCGGCCCAGTCGCGCTGGTAGCGCGTTTCCAGGCAGTGCATATGGACACGCCGCCCGGTGGACGCCGATGCATCCGCTATCGCCTGAAGCAGGTCCGGCGAGCACCATTGGACGCCTGTCGGGCCGAACTGGACATCGATGAGGTCTCCTGCCGCCGCATCCGCCGCTTCCTCGACCAGCCGGATCTGGTCGGCCACGGGCAGCGGCGGCTTGCCGGTTCGCCGCGCGATCTCGCTTCGCGCCGGTTCCGGCAGCAGCGCCAGCAACTCGTCCGACGGGCCGTAGACCAGAGGGTTCCTGTCCTTCAGCGCCACCGCGAAGCCGATGCGGACGCCGATGTCGCGGGCCGCCCGCGCCACCTCCGCCGCTTCTTCCGGAAACGGCGTCAGCCCCTGGACCCGCGTGTGATGGACCATGACGGCCCCCGCTCCACCCCGCACGCTGCGGCCCAGCGAGGACACGGCTGCCAGATAGGGATCGACGGCGGGAAGGAGTGCAAGATACTGAAGCCAAAGCTCCAGCGGCTTGCCGGCGGCTCCGAACGAACTCGACCGCACCGGACGGCCATGGTCGTGCGCGTTGACGAGTGCCGGAAGGGCGAACAGC
>DASQKT010000665.1:0-5013 GCA_035630415.1 Skermanella sp. | reverse complement strand
CCTTCGATCAGCCGGGGCAGGTCGAAACTGAGATGCGGCATCAGATCCGTTTTGTTGACGATCATCAGGTCGGCGGTGGCGAACATATCGGGATATTTGAGGGGCTTGTCCTCCCCTTCCGTCACCGAGATCACGACGACTCGCTTCGACTCGCCGAGATCGAAACCGGCGGGACAGACCAGATTGCCGACGTTCTCGATGAACAGCACCCCGTCGCGTGGGGCCGGCTGCACGCCGAGCGCCTGGGTCACCATCTGCGCGTCGAGATGGCAGCCTTTGCCGGTGTTGACCTGGATGGCGGGAACGCCGGTCGCCCGGATGCGCTCGGCGTCGAAATTCGTCTGCTGGTCTCCTTCTATGACGGTCATGGGCCGGGTTTCCCGGAGGTCGGACAGGGTGCGGACCAGCAGCGTGGTCTTGCCGGAACCGGGGCTGGACATGAGGTTGAGCGTCAGGGTGTTGGATGCTGCGAAGAGCTGGCGGTTGACGGCGGCGAAGCGGTCGTTCTTCGCCAGGATATCCTGCTCGACCCTGATCAGCCGGCTTGGCTGAATGTCGTGGTCGTGGGATTGGCCGTGGTGGTGATGCGTGTGCCGAGTCACCGTCCCGTCCGGGCCGACATGTTCATGCTCATGGTCATGGTTGTGTGCATGTCCTTCGATCCGGGTCTCGCCGGGGTCGCAGCCGCAGACCGTACACATCACGAAACCTCCAGTTCATCGACACGCAGTTCGTCGCCGCCGACGACCATCAGTTGATGGCTGCCACAGGTCGGGCAAGGTTGTCCGCGTGCCGGGATCGTCACCGTGGAAGAGCAAGCCATGCAGAAGGCCTGTCCAGGCGGCTGGTCTATTTCGAGCACCGCACCGTCGGCGACGGTATCGCGGGTCACCACGTCGAAGCCGAAGGTGATTGCCTGGGGATCGACGTGGGAAAGGGCGCCGATGCTGAGACGGACCTTCGTCACGCGGCTGAAGCGGTCGGCGGCGGCCCGCTCCTCAATGATGTCGAGGATGCCTTGGCATAGCGACATCTCATGCACCGGCGTGCTCCTCGATCATGACGCGGCAAGGCACGCAAGGGTCGAGCGCCGCGACCAGCAGGTCCACGTGGTGGCGCAGATCGTCGCAGGCGGGTAGGCCGACGAGACCGCGGACGATGGCGCCCTGGGGATGGAAGTTCCACTCGTTCGGCGCCACGGCCCGGAAATCCGTGACGATGCCCTGGTCCAGAGAGATCCAGTGCGCCAGCCGTCCGCGCGCCGTATCGGCTATGCCGGCGCCCGACCCCGTCGGATCGGCCTGGGTTTCGCCAGGATGCTCGGGCGAGAGATAGCCGGACAGGGCGGCAAGTCGCGCCGGCAGGCTTGCCAGTTCCACCAGCTTGGCGGTGAAGCGGGACAGGAGACCGTTACCATATCGCTGCTTGAGGTCGCCGATCAGCGGTGTGGACGCGATGCGATGCGCCGCTCCGGTTTCGGCGGGATGGCCGCCGATGTGGGGCAGGCGGGAGAAGTCCGGTGTTGCTGCCAGATGCCGTGCAAACCAGTCCGGCGTCAGGTCAGGGAGCGTTGCGACACCGCTGCGGCCGAAACTGGCCAGGTCGTCGGCGATGATTCGGGCGATAAACCGGGCTGCCGGATTGTCGTTGTGCAGCGCCCAGGCCCGGAGTTCACCGACGTCACGGAGCTTGGGAAAACCGCTTCCGATCAGACGATCGATCGCCGCCGAAATCCGCAAGCGGGCATTGCTCACTGTCTCGGCGTCGGGTAGCAGCGTGCCACCGCCTGGACGCGTCCAATCGCGGGCGGGATACAGTGCTGGAGCAAGCGCGGATGTCGCCTTGCGGAGCGGCAGAAGCAGATTGTGCTCGGGAGAACCGCCACCAAGACGGGGCCATTCCATGGCGATCTGCCAACCATGGCTGTCCGCCATCTCTCCCAGAACCAGAATTTCCCGTGCCGCCCGCTGAGCGGCGGACGGGGTGATGCCGGTCGCGGATTCGCAGGCATTCGCGGCGGCGATGCCCTGGGCGATGCCGCACAGACTGAACAGCATCGGCACCAGCGAAAGCGCCTCTCCCATGGGGCGCCCCGTCAGCGTCGCGCCGATCCCGGTTGCGCGAGTGGACCGCAGCCGCACGTCGGCGACGGTCGCATCGATCACCAGGATACCGACGCTGAGTTCGCCTTCGATGGTGGGGAGAGCGGTCATAACTCAGCTTCCAAAACTGCCGCGCAGCAGATGGCGGCGGCTGACTTCCGCCGGTGGTGGTGGCACGGCCATAGGCAATGGTGCGGGCGGCAATGCTTCGGGTTCGTTGCTTTCTTCGGGGTCGAGCAGGGCAACTATCGCGGCCTTGGCGGCCTCGATCACGGCCTCCTGTTGCTCGAACTCGAACATCGGGGAGAAGAGCGAGCAGTTGAGCACCGTGCCGACGCCCTCGATATGACCGGCGACGAACTCGTAGCTGCCGGACGGCAGGGCGCGGGTGACCTTGATGCCATCCCGAATATCGTTCCAGGCGCCGGGTTGGACCGGAGCCAGCACTGCGTTCATGAACCAGGGGGTGGCGACGATGCCGAGCCAGGCGTCGCCGAACCGCTGGAAGCCGACGGCTTCCACGGCGAGGCGGTGGTTGTAGACCGGCAAGTCCGCCATCCGGGTCGTGGCGATGTGCCGGTAAGCGCCGGCGAGCGACTCGGCAGGGCTGGATTCCGCGTCGGCTGAGGGGCTGTCGCCCAGCGCCAGAAAGCGGTGCTTTTCGCCGTCGCAGGTCGGGCAGCGCCAGTCAGTTGGCAGTGCCGCGAAGGGTGTGCCGGCGGGGATCTGTGCTACCGAATCGCCCTCGGCCGGATCGTAGCGGGTCCAGCAGACGCCGCATTCCATCATGGTGCCGGCCACGGAATCGGCGTGCGGCCCGGTCATTGGAAATAGGCTTCCAGAATTTCTCCCAGACGCTCGGCACTGTCCTGGAAGTCTTCGTCGGCGGCGCACAGCGATACCGGGACGTCGCCGACTTCCAGGGTGTCCAGGATGATGGTGTCCATCGCGTTGAGGTACTGGACGCTCCAGACGTGGCGCTGGCCGGTCAGGGTGACGCGGCAGGTGCCGTAACCGCGTGAGACGGCCTGGACGGGACCGAGGTTCAGCGTCTGCTTCAGGAAGTTCATGTCCACCTCGTTCATCGGGAACAGGGTGAAGCTGATGACATGGTTGGGCTGGCCAGGATGGTATGCCGCCGTGCGGGCGCGCAGTTCGGCGAGGACCGGCATGACGTTCATGCAGCCGGCGGGCGGCTCGCCGATGACCAGTTCCGGCCGAGTCGCTGCCGTCGCGGCGGCGCGGACGACGCTGGGCACTTCGGCGACTTCGACATGGTCGCCGATTGGCTTTCCGCCCTGCTCGAACGTCTTGACGCGCCAGACGCCGGGCAGCACGGATTCCTGGATCTGGTATTCGGCGGCGCCCGATACGATCATGCCAACCTCACCTTCGCCGAGCACGTCGTCCAGCAGGGCCAGGGCTGCTTCTTCCACGTGAGTGACCGGGAACAGCGCGGGTTCAGCGCCAGCGGAGAAGCCGGCGAGCGCTTGGCGCACCTGCTCCAGAAGGGATGCTACTTCCTGAAGACCGGCGGCGGCTCCCGGCAGGGTCAGGCGATCGACCCGTCGGACGGCCGGCGGCATCTGGAAAAGTTCGACCGTTTCTGCTGAAGGGCCGCCCAGGAAAACGCCTGTCGGCTGCTCTTCGTCTTCCCATTTCATGGGGTGGCGCATGATGGTCGGTCCCGTCGAATGGCTGAGTGAAGAATAAGGATCAGGCGGCGGCCAGGAAGCCGCGCGTCTTTTCGATGTAGACCTGCCAGTCCTGGATGCGGGGGATCAGGCCGATGAACTTGCCCTGGCGCAGATAGACCAGGGTTGGGACGACCAGCACGCCGAAACGGGGTTTAAGCACCTCTTCCGCCGCCTGATCGACGATGCCGACGCGGAACTGGCCGGGGAAGACCGAGGACATCTCGCGCAGGACCACGGCGACGTCGTTGCTCTCCGGCCGCTGGCGCGGGTCGCCGGTGAAGAACAGGACCACCATGCCGTCGAGCGCCAGGAACTCGTCCACGTTCTCCGCCGTGACGACGGGGCAGCCTTCGATCCCGATCAGTCGCTCGATCACGGGAATTGCCATCAGGCCGGTTCCTTCGCATGGGGTTTGAGGTGGTCGGGGAGCTGCGGTTCGCGTCCGATCAGGTCGGCGAACAGATGCTCGAAAGGATCGCCCCGGCTGACCGCCTCGAGTGCGTCGAGCGCGTCGTTCAGCAGCGGAACCTCGGCCGGGTCCAGCGTGCGGATCGCAGTGTCGACATGGACCATGACCCAGGCGTCCACCGGCTGCTCGCCGGTCAGCAGAAGGCTGACGCGGCGCTCCTCGCCGCGACTTTCGCACAGAGCGGTCAGTCCATCCGTTGAGCGTATCTGCATGGGGAGGCCGATGCACATCGGTGCGGGTCCTCTCAGCCGAAGAAGCGGGAGTCGCCGACGCGGCACGCGTCGTCGGGGGAGGGGCGGCCGGCTTCGTAATCGCCCAGTGCAATGCCGCCGTGGAGCAGTGGCGCCGGTTCTCCAGATCGTGGCGTCGCCGGATAGCCCCAGTCCGCCAGTTGGCGGCACGCGATGGCAAGGGCCGGTTCGACCTGAGCCCGCACCGAGTCGGTCAGGCTGCCGCCGTAATCTTCCAGTTCCTCGGCCTGGACGCCGATCAGCAGGATGTCGTCCAGCACGCCGCCCAGCAGTTCGGCGGCGCTCAGCACGTCCTGGAAGCCGGTCTGGTGCAGGCTCATCTTCTTGGCGCCGGTGAATTTCGGGTTCTTCCAAGTTTTGTGTGGATGACGCTGGGTTGAACGTTTTGCTGGGTTGAGCCCGATGCGCGGCATGGCCCCACGGCCGTGAAGGATTGCCATATAGAAGGAAGCATCCTTCGATACGGTATCGTTCTTGAGCATCTCCCTGCATTC
>DASQKT010000664.1:0-6882 GCA_035630415.1 Skermanella sp. | reverse complement strand
GTTGGCGAACTTGAAGGCGGCGCGGCCCATGCGCTCGTTCAGGACCCGGCAGTATTCCTCGACCGGGGTGATCAGGCTCATGTCGTTGGTGTTGTTGATCGCGACGACCACTTCGAAGGCCGGGTATTCCTGCGCCGCCAGACTGTCGAGGGTGGCGTTCAGCATCGCCGGGTCCTCGTTGCGGGCGGCGATATGGACGGACACCATCGGCTGGCGGACGGCGACTCCGGCCGACCCGATCAGCGCGCCGGCGCCTTCCCGCGGCAGCAGGCGGGTCGGGCGGCGGCCCAGCAGCGTCCGCGTCATCTCGTCGAGGTCGGCCAGCGCCAGCACCAGCAGGATGCCGCCCAGCGCCAGACCGCTCGCCCACATCACCAGCGTGCCGGGGGTGGCGTAGATGCCCAGTGCGGCAAGCACGGCCCAGGCGGTCATGCCGGCGGAACCATGGGCGGCGATCGACCACAGCAGCGCCTGAAGCACGGTGGCGCGGCGGCGGAACAGGGCCGGCACCGACAGGAAGACGCCGATCAGGACCGACACGATGCCGACTCCGAGCGCTTCCGGCTTGGGTTCGACGGCGCCGCGCAACTGCCACTTCGGCTGCCGGTCGGCGTCCAGGACGCCCCAGTGCGGGCCGGGGCTGCCTTCGATCGCCGTCTTCCACGGCTGGTCGAAGGCTTCGATCACGTTGTACTCGACGCCCATGCGCTTGGCGTCCGTGGCGAATTCCCGGATGATCCGGGCCTGCTCCGGCCGCGAGGCGTGCGCATTGCCGAAGTTGTCGCCGTCGGACGGCCAGCCGATTTCACCGATCCAGATCGGTTTGCCGGGATAGGCCTGCCGGATGCGCTTGATCTTGTCCATCGCGTAGGGGATGGCGCCCGAGCTTTCCAGCTTTTCCCAGTACGGCAGCGTGTGGATGCCGACGAAGTCCGATACGGCGACCGTCTTCGGGGCCTTCAGCAGCTCCGACCACGTATCCGCCGTGCCCACCGGGATGCGGCGCGGCACGCGGGACCGGACCTCCGCCACATAGGCGGCCAGGGTCTCGTCGGTCTGGTCGGCGCGCAGCAGCGACTCGTTACCGACCACGACCCGGATGATGTTCGGCGTGTTGCGCGCGATGGCGATGGCCTGGTCGATCTCCGCCCGGTTATGCGCTGGATCGGCGTTCAGCCAGATCCCTAAGTTGACCTTCAGGCCCATGCGGCTGGCGATGCCCGGCGCGCGGTCCTGACCGTCGGAAACGGTATAGGTCCGGATGCCGTCGGCGATCCCGTTGATCGCGGCCATGTCCTTGCGGATCTCGGCCACGGCGACGTGACGGTCGTCCTCCGGGCTGAAATCGCGCCCCGACGGGCTGTACGACACCGATTGCAGGCGACTCGGGGAGGCCGCCACATCGACCGGCGCCGTCTGGCCGCGCCAGATGCCGAGATGCGCCACCGCCGTGACGGCGAGGACCGCAGCCATAAGAGTGAGGGACAATGGGTTCCGCTTGTGCGGAGTTCGCGTGTTCGCCGCCGGTGAGCCGGTGGGAAGGATCGACATGGCCGTTTTTTCTGGGGATGAGTGGTTGTTGGGGGGCTACTCAGAGATGGGTGGTACGTCGTCGTTACCAAGGATGCCTTTTGCGCTGCACTGTAACGATAAGACACTCTAATCCAGTTTGCGCAGATGGGTATGTGACAGCTATCACTTGGCTACCGTGTCGCAGGGGGTGGTGCCCAGTGTGTTGCATGGGTACAGCACTACGCGCGGCCTGTTAACTATTTGGTAGCCATGTTCCCCTATGTGTCTCGGGACATTTATAGGCAAGTCGTCATAAAGGGTATGCTATGCGGTTGAAGCTTTTCGGGATTCTCGGTGCCCTGCTCGTGTTGACGGCCTGCGAATCGACGCCGTGGGACGCCGCCAGCAGCAGTGGCATGGGTGCGGTAAGCGGTGCCCAGGGTTACGGAAACGGTGCCGGCGGACCCGGCGGCGTCGGGAGCAGCGCTCTCGGGGCCGGTGGTGCGGGCGGCGCGGGTGGCGCCGGGGGTGCGATGAATGGCCGCACCAACGTTCCGGGCGGTCCGGGCTCGCAGCAGGACCTCGCCGCCAATGTCGGCGACCGCGTCTTCTTCGGCTACGACCAAGTGGACCTGACCTCCGAAGCGCGCGCCACCCTGGACCGGCAGGCCCAGTGGCTCAAGCAGTACGGCAACGTCAGCGTCACCATCGAAGGCCACTCCGACGAACGCGGCACGCGGGAATACAACCTCGCATTGGGTGACCGCCGCGCTTCGGCGGCCAAGAACTACCTCGTCGCCCGCGGCATCTCGCCCAACCGCGTCGCGACCCTCAGCTACGGCAAGGAACGCCCCGCCATCGGCGCGTCCGGCGAACAAGCCTGGGCACAGAACCGCCGCGCGGTGACGATGGTCAACTAACCAAGACTTGGCTGATCAGTGGAGCCTTCGCCCTCGGGCGGAGGCCCGCCGAGGCCGCGTTAAACAACCGACAAGCCGAGATGATCCTGCCTGGAATCGAAGTCCCGGATCCAGACGGTGATATCGACGACGATCATTCCGCATCGGCCCGGCCCAGCCGGCTTTGCTCAAGATCGCCTTTCCAGTCGACGGTACCGTAGAGCGCCAGGGTTTGCTCTTCCTGCTTCTGATGGACCAGACGGCGAAGCGCTTCTTCAACGACGGCCTTCTTGGTCGTGAGTCCGCTCGCCGCCATGGCCGCCGCGATGAGAGCGTCGTCGATGTCGATGTCGATGTTGGTCCGCATGGCGAGCCTATGTGTATTGACCTTGCCCGCGTGCAGCGCCTCCCTTAGCCGGAAAAGCATGCGCTTCGAAACTCGACGCCAAGCCAAAACGTCAGGAAAGAATTCCTTAATCAGCCTGTGATACAAGACGAAAGCCCTAGCGCCGGATCTTCGACATCGTGAACAGCACACATGCACCCAGACCGTCGCATCTTGCGGCCGATTGATGACAACTGCGGCCTTGTAGGGGGTGTCTACATCGGCTCTCAGGCCCTTCCCAAGCTCCCGGCCCTGCCCCCTGCCCTCAAGCCTCCTCCAGGTACCGCCGCCGCAGGTGACGTTCATAAACAGTCGCATCCAGCGGACGCCCGGTCGCCTTGGTCAGCAGCTGGTCGGCCGGCAGCAGGCTGCCCTGGGAATGGATGTTGGTCCGCAGCCAGTTGACCAGGGGGGAGAAGTCGCCGCGTCCCAGCCCTGGCAGCACGTTGTCGTCGGCTCGGGTCGCGGCGTCGAACAGTTGTGCCGCCGTGATGGCTCCCAGCGTGTATGTGGGAAAATAGCCCCAGGCTCCGCCCGGCCAGTGGATGTCCTGAAGGCAACCCAGCCGGTCGGTCGTGACCTTCAGGCCCAACAAGTCGCGCATGCCCTCGTTCCAGGCGCCGGGCAGGTCGGCCAGGGTCATGTCGCCCTCGATCAGGGCCTTTTCCAGGTCGTAGCGGATCAGGATATGGGCCGGATACGTCACCTCGTCGGCATCGACCCGGATGAAGCCCGGTTCGACCTTGGTATACAGCCGGTGCAGGTTGGCCGCGTCCCAAGCCGGTCCCGTCCCGCCGAAGCAGTCGCGCATCACCGGGGCGGCGAACTCCAGGAAGGCCCGGCTGCGGCAGGCCTGCATTTCTATGATAAGCGACTGGCTCTCGTGCAGGCTCATGCCTCGGGCTTCGCTGACCGGCTGGCCCAGCCACTCGGCAGGGCGGTTCTGCTCGTACAGGGCGTGCCCCGTCTCGTGCATCACGCCCATCAGCGCCTTGGTGAAATCGTCCTCGTCGTAGCGGGTGGTCAGGCGCACGTCATGGGTGGCGCCGCCGCAGAACGGGTGCAGGCTGATGTCCAGCCGGCCCTTGTTGAAGTCGAAGCCGGCGGCCTGCATCATCCGGACGCCCAGCGCCCGCTGAGTTTCCACCGGGAACGGCCCCTGGAGAGGCAGGATGTCCGGACGGCTCTTCTGGCGCTCCAGCACTTCGGCCAGGAAGCCGGGCAGGAAAGCCCGGAGGTCGCCGAAGACCTTGTCGATGTGGTCGGTGTTGCCGCCCGGCTCATAGGCGTCCAGCAGCGCTTCATACAGGGAGCAGCCCAGCGCCTCGGCCTTGGCCGCCGCGGTCTGGCGCTGGAGGTTCAGCACTTCCGACAGGCTGGGCAGTAGCATCGCGAAGTCGCCGGCGGGGCGGGCTTCTCGCCAGACCATCTCGCAGCGGGATATCGCGCGGGAGCTTGCCTCGACCAGATCGCCCGGCACCGCCGTCGCGTGGAGATAGGCGCGGCGCATCTCGTGCAGGTTGGCTTCCTGCCAATTGGAAAGCTCGCGCTCATGCTCGGCGTCGGCCAGCAGGTCGGCGTTGTCGTCGTCGGTCAGCAACTCGTGGCTCAGGACCTTCAGGGTCGCAAGCTGCTCCGCCCTGCCGTCGGCGGCGCCGGGAGGCATCAGCGTCTCGGTGTCCCATTGCAGGATGCCGAGCGCGTCGTTGATCGCGGCGAGCCGGGCGAAGCGCCGTTCCAGCGTCTGATATGCAGACATCCGAGCCTCCCTGAAGTCGTTCGTTAAGGTGTTCCGGCGGTCAGGGCGCCCCATCCCTGGGTCCGCGCCGCCAGTGGAACACGAAGTAGATCACGATAAGCGTAACCGCCAAGCTGTACCACGTGAAGGCGTATTGCAGGTGGTTGTTCGCGATATTCACGTTGGTCCGGCCGCCGACCGGGAAGCCACCGGGGTTCGGGGCGTCTCCCGCCTCGATAATGACGGGAAGCGGCTCGCCGGTTCCGGCTCCCGCCTGCCCGACCTGGGCGGCCATCCGGGGCACGTCGTACCAGAACCACATGTTGGCGGCGGGATCGTTGTCGGGCTGCATCCAGCCCCGCTCCGCCGGGACTCGGGCGACGCCCTCGACGGCGACCGTACCCTCCGGCAGCCCCTCGGGCCGGGATGCGGGATCGCGTTTGTCCAGCGGCACCCAGCCCCGGTTGACCAGGACCAGCGACCCGTCGTCGCGCTTCAGCGGCGTCACGATCTGGTAGCCGATCTGGCCGTTCATGCTGCGGGCGGCAAGGTCGAGTTCGTGGTCGTGGAGGAACCGCCCGGTGGCGGAAACCCGGCGGAAATCCCAGTCGGCGGGGTTCTCGATTTCGGCCGGAAGGGGCGCCGGGGCGGCGCGCAGGCCGCTCTCGATCCGCTCGATCAGCGCGTTCTTCCAGGCCAGCCGCTCGACCTGCCAGGTGCCAAGACCCAGCATGATGACGACGGCGGCAAGGGTGAAGAGGGTTGCGGCAACACCGGGACGGAAGCGACGTCCGTCTTGTTCTTTCTCAACCAGCGCAGGCATCGGTCAGTCCCGCGGGTTCGGGGGAGTTTTGTGGGGAAGATCGCCCGGCAGGTCGGGCAGATCGTATTCGCTGGAGCGGTGGCGGAACTGCAAGGCCATCAGGTAGGCCTTGGCCGGCCTCAGCATGCCCAGCGACAGTCCCAGGATGACGACGGTCCAGACGACGGCGTGAAGCCAGAGCGGCCAATCGACCGACATCGCGACCCACAGGGCCACCGGGACCACCGTGAAGCCCAGGATGAAAGTCATGAAAACGGCGGGACCGTCGCCGCTGTCGCCGCGCGCCAGTGCAAGGCCGCAGCACTCGCACCGGTCGGCGACGGTCAGGAACCCTTTGTAGAGCCGGCCCTTCCCGCATCGCGGACAGCGGCATTTCAGCGCCGCCGCGACCGGGGAGAACTTGGGGTAAGGGTTCGATCTCAGGACGTCAGGCTCCCCACCAGTAGATCGACACGAACAGGAACAGCCAGACCACGTCGACGAAGTGCCAGTACCAGGCGGCGGCTTCGAACCCGAAATGGCTCTTCGGCGTGAAGTGGCCCGACCTCACCCGGAACCAACAGACCGCCAGGAAGATCGTCCCGATCAGGACGTGGAATCCGTGGAAGCCGGTCGCCATGTAGAAGGTCGACGGATAGATGCCGTCCTTGAAGCCAAAATGGGCGTGGCCGTATTCATAGACTTGGAAGCAGCTGAACAGGACGCCCAGGACCACCGTCAGGCCCAGGGCCACGCTGGCCGTCTTCCGGTCGCCCTCGACGATCGCATGGTGCGCCCAGGTGACCGTGGTGCCGGACAGCAGCAGGATCAGGGTCATCATCAACGGCAGATGGAAGGCTTCCATCGTCTCGATGTTCTCCGGCGGCCAGACGCCCCCGATCGCTTCCTTCGGATACAGGCTGGCGTCGAAGAAGGCCCAGAAGAACGCCGCGAAGAACATCACCTCGGAAGCGATGAACAGCGACATGCCGTAGCGCAGGCCCAGCTTGACGATGGGGGTATGGGCCTTCTCGCGAACCGACTCGCGGATCACGTCGCGCCACCAGCCGGCCATCACGGTCAGGACGCACAGGAAGCCCAGGGCCGCCAGAAGCCAGCCGCTGCCATGCATATACATGACGCCGCCGACCGCCAGCAGGCCGGCGGAGAATGCGCCCAGCAGCGGCCACGGGCTGGGATTGACCAGATGGTATTGGTGCGTGTGACCGCCCTCGGCGCCATGACCGTCGGCGGGCGATACGCCTCCGGGGTAGACGCCGGGATTGTGCGCGTTCAACTCGGCCATGCTGTGTAACCCTCGTTCTTTGCTCTTATCGTTGGATGACGTTTTCAGTCAGTTGGACGTTTCAGTCAGTTGACTGTGTTGGGATTGGTCCCCGCCTTGGACACCAGCCCCGGATCGTCATGTGCCCGGAAGAAGGTGTAGGACAGGGTGATGGTCGAGACGTCGTCCAGCTTGGGATCGTCGGCCATGGCCGGATCGACGAAGAAATAGACCGGCATGTCTACCGTCTGCCCCGGCTCC
>DASQKT010000663.1:0-10799 GCA_035630415.1 Skermanella sp. | reverse complement strand
ATCCTGGAGCATTGGGACCAGTCCGACGCCTGGAATATCGAGATCCACGCCTCCGATATCGACAGCAAGATCCTGAACGAGGCCCGCGCCGGCATCTACGGCGAGCGGTCGCTGTCGCGCGTGTCCCCGTCGATCCGGCAGAAGTATTTCAGCCGCAAGCCCGATGGCAGCCACCAGATCTGCGACGCGTTGCGCGACAGCATCGACTTCTCCCTGGTCAACATCGTCGATCCCATCCAGACCCGGCGGTTCCGCAACATCGACGTCATCTTCTGCCGCAACCTGCTGATCTATTTCGACGACACGGGCCGGCGCGAAGCCGCCGAACTGTTCTTCGACGTCCTGGCTCCCGGCGGCTACGTCTGCCTGGGCCATTCCGAGAGCATGAGCCGCATGTCCTCCATCTTCCTGCCCCGGAAGTTCAAGGACACCATCGTCTACCAGAAGCCTCTGTCCCCGGAGTGACCGCCATGACCCTCACCCTGACGAAGATCAGCGGGGCCGGAAACGATGGCGCCCGTTCCGAACCTCCCGCCGCCCGGACGCCCCGCGTCCTGGTGGTCGATGACGGCATTACCATGCGCCTGTTCTACCGTTCCGTGCTGGAGACGGCCGGTTTCGAGGTCGAAGAGGCGACCAACGGGGTGGAGGGCTACGAGAAGGCTCTGGCCCGGCCGTTCGACCTGATGATCGTCGATATCAACATGCCCAAGATGGACGGCTATTCCCTGCTCCGCGCCATCCGCGCCGACGCCGCGATCCAGGGGGTGCCCGCCGTCACGATCAGCACTGAGTCCTCCCACCGGGACGCGGCCCTGGCGCTGGAGGCCGGCGCCAACTTCTATCTGGTCAAGCCGGTGGCGCCCGAGGAACTGACCGAAGTGGCGCGGCTGATCGCCGGAGTGACAGCGCCATGACGACGCCGCTGCTGGAGCGCTTCGTCAGCGAAGCGCGGGAACTGCTGCAAAGCGCCGCCAAGGGCTTGCTCGTCCTCGAGAAGTCGCCGGACGACGATGCCTGCATCAACGAGGTCTTCCGGTCGGTCCACACGATCAAGGGCTCGGTCGGGCTGTTCGATTTTCCGGCCTTCACCAAGCTGGTCCATGCCGGTGAAGACCTGCTGAGCGCCGTCCGGGCCGGTGAGGCGAAGCTGACGTCGGAGGTCGTGGACCTTCTGCTCGATGCGCTCGATCAGGTCAGCGCCTGGGTCGACGCGATCGAGACGACCGGCGCCATGCCCGAAGGCGCCGACGGGGTTTCGCGCACGATGACATCAGCTCTCCGCGGCATCCTGCCGGCAGACTACGGCGCCGCCGCCAAGGCCGCTGCATCATCCGCCGTGGCGGTCCTGACCGACCTCGCGTGGCTGGGCGCTCTCGCCGAAGCCGACCGTCTGGCGGCATTCTCCGGGGTGCTGGACGGCGCCGCCGTCCTTGCGGTCGAATACGTGCCGCTGGACGACTGCTTCTTCAGCGGCGAGGACCCGTTCGGCCTGTTGCGCCAGATGCCGGGATTGCTGGCGCTGTCGATCGACACGTCGGAACCGTTCCAGCCCCTCGACCAGCTGGACCCTTACCGCTGCATCCTGCGCTTCCGGGCGCTCACATCGGCGCCCCGGATCGAGATCGAGCACCAGTTCCGCTACGTCATCGAACAGGTCCGTCTGGCCGAGGTCGCCCCTCACGCCCTGGTTTCGGTCACGGGCGAAACCAATGGCGGCCCGGTCTACGAGGACTTCGTGGACGAAGCCGGGGCTCTGGCGGCGGCCGCGGACTGGGACGCTCTCCGCCGTTCGGTCGATGCCCTGCTGGAACTGACCGGCCCGTCGCTGGTGCTGGCGTCGGCGCTGCGCTGGCTGCGGGCCGTTCTGGCCGTGCCGGCTCCGGAGGCGGCATGGGTAACGGCGCTGATCGGCTGCGTCGCGCGCGACGAGCCCCATGACGGGCCGCTGCCGCCAGTGCCGGCGCTCTCGCCGCGCGCTTCGTCTACGCCACCCGTCACCGAACCAGCCCCCGGCCCGAAACACGCCATCGGCGTTGTCGCCACGCGTATCCTGGACAGCCAGAGGGTGCTGCTTGATATCGGCAGGAATTCCGGCGATCTGCCCGGCCGGCTGGCTTCGGCTGGACGGACGGTGACCAACCTGCTGATCGCGGCCGGGCGCGGCGACGACGCCGACCATTGGCAGGTGATGCTGGCGGACGCCCGCACGCAGGCTTCGCCCGATCCGCTGATCGCCCTGCTCGACGGCTGGCTCCCAGCGGATAGCCCGGCTTTCCTGCCTCCTCCCGCCGCAGGCGATGGGCCGCCGCGCTCCCGTCCCGATCCTTCCGAACACGCCGACGCCAAACCGGTCAGCCGTATCCTGAAGGTCGAGCAGGGCAAGGTGGACGCGCTGATGAACCTGATCGGCGAGCTGGTCGTGTCCAAGAACAGCCTGCCGTTCCTGGCCAAGCGGGCGGAGGATGTCCACGGCTCCCGCGAGATGGCGCGCGAGATCAAGGACATCTACAGCGTCATCGACCGGCTCGCCCAGGAGATGCAGGGCGCCATCATGGCGGTCCGCATGCTTCCGGTGTCCGAAGTGTTCGACCGTTTCCCCCGTCTGGTCCGCGACGCGGCGCGCAAGCTCGGCAAGCGGATCGTCCTGGTGATCGAGGGCGAGGATACGGCGGCCGACAAGAACATCATCGAAGTCCTGGGCGATCCGCTGCTGCACATCATCCGCAACTCGATCGACCACGGCATCGAACTGCCGGAAGACCGCGAGGATTCCGGCAAGCCAGCGCAGGCGACGGTGCTGGTCAGGGCTTTCCAGGAAAGCGATCAGGTGGTCATCGAGGTCACCGACGACGGGCGCGGCATCGATCCGGAAAAGATCAAGGCCTCCGCCATCGCCAAGGGCATCCTGGACGCCGAACGGGCGGCGCGGCTGTCCGATCAGGAAGCCGTCAACCTCGTCTTCTATCCCGGCTTCTCCACCGCCGCCAAGGTGTCCGACCTGTCGGGCCGGGGCGTCGGAATGGACGTGGTGGTCACCGCCGTCGAGAAGGCCGGCGGCACCGTAACCGTCACGTCGCGGACCGGCGAAGGGACCACGGTCCGCCTGTCGCTGCCGCTCAGCATGGCGGTGACGCGGGTAATGATGGTGGAAGCCGGGGGCGGCACGCTGTTCGGCATTCCGATGGACCACATCGTCGAAACGGTCCGGGTGGCCCGAGGCTCGATCAAGCACATCAAGCAGTCGGAGGCGTTCGTGCTGCGGGAATCGATCGTTCCGCTGCTGCGCCTGGACCGCATCCTGGAACTGGAAGCACCGACCTGGTTCGGCGACGGCAGCGAGGAAGACGCGGTGCTGGTGGTCCGGGTCGGCGGCAATCTGGTCGGGCTGGTCGTAGACCATTTCCGCGAGGGGATGGACATCATTCTTAAGCCTTTCGACGGCATCCTCGCGTCCGTGCAGGGCTACGCCGGCACGGCACTGCTCGGCGACGGGCGCGTGCTGCTGGTGCTCAACCTCAAGGAGTTGCTGTGACATGACGCTCCGTATCGTCAAGAGCACGGTGAACGTCGAAGCCGTCTGCACCGTCGAGGAAGCCATGACGCTGCTGGAGTTCCTTCAGGCCAATGCCGCCGCGCGGATCAACCTGCGTGCCTGCACCCACATCCACGCGGCGGCGCTGCAAGTGCTGCTGGCGTCCGCCGCGAAGATCACGGCCCTGCCGGACGACGGGTTCCTGAGCCGCTGGCTCGCGCCGGCGCTCGGACACAGGCTGGTGAAGGGGAAATGACCGAACCGTTCGTACTGGCGGTTTCCAACCGCAAGGGTGGCAGCGGCAAGACCACCACCTCCGTCAATCTCGCGGCGGAATGGTCCGGCCGGGGGCTGCGGACGCTGGTGGTCGATCTGGATACCCAGGGTCATGCCGGTTTCGGCCTAGGCATCACCCCGGTCAAGGGTGCTGCCACCGCCCATGACATCTTCCGGGCACCGGGATTCGAGCTGTCCTCGGCCGTGCTGCCCACGGCATGGCCGAACCTGTGGTGCGCTCCGGCGGATTTCCTCTATGACGGCACCGATAGCGGCGGCAACGGCGGCGATGCCGGGCTGCTGGCGGCTCAGCTTCGCGCTCCCCGCATCCGGGACGCCTACGACATCATCGTGCTGGATACGCCGCCGTCGCTGGATCAGGTGCTGCTCAACGCCATGGCCGCCGCCGACGGGGTCTTGATCCCCATGCTGCCGCACGCGCTGTCGGCGGAAGGGGTCAAGCAACTGGCCCGGCTGTTCTACCGCGTCGCCAGTTCCTCCAACGCCGGGCTGAAGGTGATCGGCCTGCTGCCGGTCATGGCCAGCGCCCGGATCAACCATCACCGCAGCGTCATCGCCGACGTGACCAAGCAGTTCGGCCCGGAACGGGTGCTACGCGGCATCCGCGCCGATATCCAGCTGGCGGAAGCTTTTGCCGCACGCCGCCCGATCCGTGCCTATGCGCCGCGCAGCCGCGGCGCTCTCGATTACAGCCTGCTGGCTGACGAACTCGGCAAGCTGTGGCGCTGGCCGGATGGCCGCCCGGTTCGTCCCCAGGCATCGGCTCAACCGGCAAAGAAGGTTTGAAATGGCTTCGACTATCCTGATCGTCGATGACTCGGCGACCATCCTGATGAGCATGGAAGCCATCCTGTCGAAGGGCGGCTTCGTCATCACGAGGGCATCCAGCGGCGAGGAGGCTTTTGCCAAGCTGCAAGGCGGAGCCAAGCCCGCCTTGATCATCACCGACATCCATATGAAGCAGATGAACGGGATCGAGCTGATCAAGAAGGTCCGGGCGCTGCCCGGCTTCCAGTTCACCCCGATCCTGGTGGTGACGACGGAATCGCAGCAGCAGAAGCGCGACGAGGCCCGCGCCGCCAAGGCCACGGGCTGGCTGGTCAAGCCCGTGCAGCCGGATGACCTGATGAAGGTCGTGAAGCAGATCCTGCCGCAGGGATGAACGCCGGATGAACACCCGCGATCCAGCCGGATCGGCCCCCGCAACACACCCCGCGACGGCCCCCGCAAATGCTGGACCGGCGCGGGCGAAGCACGCGACCGCCAGGATCGCGGCATTGGCGCTGGGCGCCGGCGCCGCCGCTTTCGCCTTGGTCGAGCTGTCGGCGGGCCTGGGACCGGACGCATCGGCGGCGGGCGCCGCCCTGATCGCCGCCGCCGGGGTCGCCGCAGGCTACATCCTGAGTTTCCGGCATGGGCCGTTACCCATCGAGATGCAGGCGCGCCTGTTCCATGTCGCCGACGAATTGGCCCAGTACCGGGCCTTCACGCAACTCGTCAGGGACCAGGGCCAGCGCATTACGGAAATAACGACCGATGCCGCCACGGCAATCGTGGCAGGGCTCGTCGATATCGATTCCGGACTGGTCAAACTGGCGAAGGAACTGGATACGACGGCGCCGGGAACCGATTTGGGACCGGCTGCGTCGGCAGCCCGAGCGATGAGTGAACCGGTGGTCGACATGCTCGGCAAGGTTCAGTTCCAGGATATCACCCAGCAGCAGATCGCGTTCATCGCCCGGCTGTCGCTGCTGGTGGACGATCACATGACCCTGCTGGCGAGCGAGCTGGACGGACGGCAGTCCTTCAACCGGGCCGGACAGTTCCAGTCGAGGTTCGCCCAGGCCCTGGACGACTGCGTCATGGACAGCCAGCGCAACGACCACCACACGGCGATGGGCCTGAGCCTTCAGGAAGACTCCCGTCCAGTGGTTGAGCTTTTCTGATGGACCCCCGCAGCCTGGAGCCGCAATGGCACACATACTGGTAGTCGACGACGTGGACGTGGTCCGGCTGGTCATCTCGAAGATCTTGAAGCGGGACGGCCATACCGTGATGGAAGCCGGCGGTGGGGCCGCCGCCCTGGACGAGATCGCGCGGCGGATACCCGATGCCGTGATCACCGACCTGTGGATGCCGGCCGTCGATGGGTTTCACCTGATCGAGACGATCAAGGCCCGGCATCCAGCCGTGGCCATCATCGCCATGAGCGGCGGTTCGCCCCGGCACAGCCAGCAGGATTCGCTGGACAGGGCACGTTCGGCCGGCGCCACGCAGCTTCTCGACAAACCGATCGACAAAGACGAACTGGTGACCGCCGTCAGGGATGCCCTGGGCGGCGTCACAGCTATCCAGGGAGCAAGGGCATGAGAACACTGGTCACGTTGATCGAGGAGAACCGCAACGATCTGCTGGCCGGATGGGGCGAGATCCTGCGCGCCAGCTATGCCGGCGCCGCCCGTCGCAACCCGGCCGACCTGAACACGCTGGGCAACGTGATGGACCGGCTGGTCGAGGCGTTCAAGCACGCATCATCCCTAGTCGTCTCCGATCCGGCGTTCCGCGAGTTGTCCCGGTACATGGCCGAAGTCAGCTCGACCCTGGCGCGCGAAGGCTATTCGCCGGAGGAAACCGGCCGTCTCGTCATGAGCCTCAAGGTGGCGGCCGATCCGTTCTTCGCCAGTGAGTATGGCGAGATTCAAGAGCGCTGGCTGAGCGAGCTGAAGACCTTCCACGATATCGTCGATCAGTTGGCGTTCCTCACCTTCACGGCCTATGTCGAGGCGCGCGAGGACGTCATCCTCCGCCAGAGCGAAGCGATCCTCGAGATTTCGACCCCGGCCCTGCGGATCTGGGACGAGATCGTGATGATGCCGCTGGTCGGCGTGATCGACACCAGCCGCGCCCAGCACATCATGGAGCAGCTTTTGACCGCGATCTCGCGGGAGGAGGCCCGCGTCGCGATCCTGGACGTCACCGGCGTTCCCATCATCGACACCCGCGTGGCGCTGCACCTGACCAAGGCGGTGGTCGCGGCCCGCATGCTGGGGGCGGAGGTGATCGTCACCGGCTTCAGTCCGGAAGCGGCGCAGACGCTCGTCAAGCTGGACGTGGACCTCAGCGACATGCGCACGCGCGGCACGCTCAGGGCCGGGTTTGCCGAAGCGCTGAGGATTCTCAAGAAGCGCGTCGGCCCGGCGGCCTGAGGAAGAAACAGCCATGCGTATCCCGATCCTCAAACTCGGCGACATCCTGCTGACGTCGATCCAGTCGGACATCTCCGACGAGCACGCGCTGATGCTCCAGACCGACATCCTCCAGCGGATGGACCAGTCCCGTGCCCGAGGCGTGGTGCTCGACATCACCTCGCTCGACATCGTCGATTCCTATATGGCCCGCATCCTGACGGAGACCGCCCGGATGGCCCAGTTGATGGGGGGCGAGGTGGTGATTACCGGGATGAACCCGATGGTGGCCCTGACGCTGGTCGAAATGGGGCGCGAACTGCTGGGGGTCCTCACCGCCCTGACCTTGCAGCAGGGCATCGACAAAATTAAGGATCGGCTTGCCATTCTGGAAGGCGACCGTGGGGAGGAAGCCCCAAATGCCGCCAACGGATGAGATCCGCGTCGCCGTCAACCTGCGTGTGCCGGACGACATCGTGCGTGCGCGGCAGGCGGGCCGGGATGCGGCCCGGACGCTGGGATTCGGCCTTGCCGACCAGACCCGTCTGGCAACCGCCATCTCCGAAATCAGCCGCAACGCGCTTCACTACGGCGGCGGCGGCCAGTGCGAGATCCTGGGCCGCCTGATGAACCCCGGACGGGAGATCACGGTGACCGTCTGTGACCAGGGGCCGGGGATACCCGATCTCGACAAGGCGATGACGCCCGGATTCAGCACCGGCAACAGCCTTGGCATGGGACTTCCGGGCACCCGCAGGCTGATGGACGCGTTGGAAATCACGTCCCAGCCGGGCCAGACGCTGGTGGTGATGAGCATGCGCAGGCGGGGGCTGCGATGAGCGAGGGCCAGCCCCAAGGCGCCGTTGTGAAAGTGGCCGTGGAATCCGACGTCTCCCATGCCCGGCGGCTGGCTTTCGACCTCGCGTCCCGGATCGGCTTCGGCCGCCCGGCCATCCATCGCCTTGCCACGGTGGTGAGCGAGCTGGGCAACAATCTGGTCTTCCACACCACCGGCGGCGGGCAGGTCAGCCTGAACCCGCTGCACCATGGCGGCCGCTGGGGGATCGAACTGGTGGTCGAGGACGCCGGCCCCGGCATCGCCGATTTAGCACTGGCAATGACCGACGGCTATTCGACCAACCGGGGTCTGGGCGGCGGTCTGCCGGGAAGCCGCCGGCTGATGGACGAGTTCGAGATCGAATCCGCCCCTGGCCGGGGAACCAGAGTGGTGGCGCGGCTATGGCGATGAACATCGGCCTTGCTCGGCGGTCGGCCAATGCCGCCGATGTCTGCGGCGACAATGCGGGAGCGTGGACGGCGCAGGCCACGGAGGTGCTCGCCATCGCCGACGGCCTCGGCCATGGCCGCGACGCGGCGGTGGCGGCGTCGGCGGCGCTCGACATCGTGGCGTCATGGTCGGGTCTCGACGCGCTCGATCTGTTCAAGCGCATGAACGAGACGCTGAGGGCGACGCGGGGCGCCGCCGTAAGCGTCGCCACCATTGATTGGGCGGCGTCGCGCGTCAGCTATACCGCCGTCGGCAATACCCGCGCGGCGGTGTTCGGCGAGCGGACCCAGCGTCTCGACGGCTATGCCGGGATCGTCGGCGGCGGCTACCGCCGTCTGCAAAGCGTCAGCGCCACCTTTACGCGGGGCGACGTACTGGCGCTCTGGACCGATGGAGTGGATGAGGGATTGAGTATCCGGAGCGCGGACCGCGGCGCCGGCAGTCTCGACGACATGGCGGCAGGTCTGCTCGCCCGTTTCGCCAAGGGCAACGACGACGCCTGCGTCATCGTCGCCAGTCTCGCCCTGACCTGAGACTGGGCGACCCGGAATGACCGCTGCCGCATTCGCGATCGACGATCCGCTCACCTGGTTCGACCGGCTTCAGCGCGCTTATATCGAGCGCAGTGACGAGGCCTTGCTCGAGGAGGTCGCGGACCTTGGCCGCATGATGGCGGTGACCGATTTTCCGCTGGAGGGCATTGTCGAAGTCCACGGTCAGGTGTTGACCGACGCGCTGGCCGCCAATCCGGCCGGCGGCATGCCGGGGCTGGTAGCCGCCGCCGCAACCTGCCTGTCGGAACTTCTAGTAGCCCACCGCGTCGCATCCGTCGGGGTGGCGGGCGATAGCGGAAGCCGGAGCGGTGGCGACCACCCGCTTGCCGATTTCATCCACTTCCTTCCAGGTGGAGCATTGGCCGGAGAGACTGTCTCCGGTTCGCCGGCTGAGTCTCCACAGATGGGGTCCCCGCCACGGGATCTGTTCCAATGGATCGAGGAACTGGCGGGCCGGGAACGGAGCGAAGGCGCTCGCGAAGCGGTGGCTCGGCGCCGGATGCTGATGTTCGAAGCGCGCTTGCCGGGCGATGGTGGGCATATCAGGGTAATCGTATGTCCCTTCCACGACGGCGGCGGGATCATGGGGAGCCGCGATATCAGCCGTCTGGTCAATGCGCGCGAGGAGGCGTTTCAGCGCCGGCGTCTCGAAAGCGTCGGCCAATTGGCCGGCGGTTTGGCCCACGAACTCAACAACCTGCTTCAGCCGATCGTCAGCATGGCCCAGATGGCGCGGGAGGATTGCGCCGCGAAGCCGGAGGACGCCGAGCTTGAGGAAGCCCTGTCGGTCATCCTGGACTGCGCCCTGCGCGCCGCCGAGATCGTTCACGGCATGCTGGTCTATGTACGGCGGTCGCCGCGCGGCCTGACCGCGGCGTTCCTGGGCGATGCGGTGGCGCAGGAACTGGATACGATTCGCCGGACCCTGCCTGCGGGCATTGCACTGGAATTCCATGGGCCGGACGAAGCGGCGAGCGTGGTTTCGCTCCAGACCGGCGAGCTGGGACAGATCCTGAAGAACATCGTCCGGAACGCCGCCCAGGCGATGGCCGGATCGGGACGCATCACGGTGACCGTGGACGAGATCCTGGCCGCCCCGGCACAGGCGGTACGGTTGCAGGTGCCGGCGGGCCGCTACGGCCGGCTGACGATTGCCGACACCGGTCCTGGGATCGCGGCCGGACAGCAGGATCATATCTTCGAGCCATTCTTCACCACCAAGGACATCGGCATGGGAACCGGCCTTGGGCTGTCGATCGTCCAAGGCATCGTCAAGTCCTGGGGCGGCGTGGTGATCGCCCGCAACCATCCCGAGGGCGGAGCGGTCTTCGAGATCCTGCTTCCCGCCACGGAGCCGCCATCGGCATCCCATGCCGCAGCCGCCGGACGCCAACATCGCGGCGAGTTCAGTGAAAACCTGGGCCAGGGCCGGATAGCCCTGATCGTGGACGACGATACCCGCGTGCTCGGCGCCTGGGAAAGGCTGCTGAAACGCGGCGGGTTCGACGCGCGGGCGTTCGTCCGGGGCGAGGACGCCGTAGCCGCCGCCGTGCGGGGCGACGGCGATCTGCTGCTGACCGATCTGGTGATGCCCGGCATGGATGGTCCGGAACTGATCGGCTTGGTGCGCCAGGCCCGTCCCGGCATCCGCGTCATCGTCGCCACCGGCGGAGCGGGTCATGAAACCGATGTCGAGGATGCGATGCTCAGCGCATCCGCCCTGGGCGCCGACGAAATCCTGTTGAAGCCGGTCCCTGCCGACCGGCTGTTCGAAACCCTGAAACGGCTTTACCCATGACTAGGTCGATTGCGAGCATCGCGCTCCGGCGTTTTCAGTCGATTGGCTGGGGATCGGCCATGCTTAGGACGGATATGCGATCATGAAATCATTCTCAAGACCGGCATTTTCCGCTCCATCGATCCTCGGTGGTCTGGCAGGC
>DASQKT010000662.1:0-5215 GCA_035630415.1 Skermanella sp. | reverse complement strand
AAACCGCGTCCAGTTTGAGAACCATGGTCCTGCCCGCCTGGGGCGGGACCGTCAAAAGATTGGGGGTCAAGCAGCCATGGCCATATCGGTAACGGGATCGACTTCAGCTTCGAAGAGCTGTCCGAAGGCGGAGCCGAGCTTGCCGTTGAGGGCGGCGCACCGGACTTGGAGCAGGAGATCGGCGCCGCGGCGGGACCATCGCATCTGCTGCGATTTGTTCATGCGACGGTTGACCAGGAAGTTGGCGGTGCCTTCGGTGATCGACGTGCCGACCCGCAGACCGGCGCGATGGCGTTCGGCATAGTTGACCAGCCAGGCACTTTGGCTGGCGAGATAGCGATCGATCTCGCGCAGCGCCGTCCACAGCCGGCGTGACGACGGATCCCTTTTCCGGTCGCGGTCGCCTTGGAAGACTGGCATGACTTGGCGGATGCGCTCGAGGGTGACCTTGGCGTCCTTGGCCTTGCCGTTCCAGATCCGCCAGTGCAGGCGGTCGACTTCCGCGAGGATCATCGCCCTGGCGTTCTCCCGCTCCGAGGTGTCGGCCGGCAGACTGTCGGCCGTCGTTTCGGCATGCTGCAGCCGCATGGCGATATGGAACCAGTCGAGACCCGGCGGCTCGGTGACACCGGCATTGACCAGGATCGAGCGCAGCCCGGAACAGCCATCGGTGAACGCCGTCAGCTCGGTGTCGGTGATCTGGCCAACCTCCTTGAGGCCACGCTGGATCAGCGCTTCGATCGACGTATTGGTCTTTGCGACCGCGGCGAAGACCTGCCGGCCGCCGTCCGACGCCTCGACATTGCCAAGGCGGACTTCGAGATGGCGCTGGCCATCCTCACAGCTCCGAATGAAGGTTGAATCCAGGGTCAGGGTGATCGACGAGGCCGCGGTGGTGACGGGGTTGGTTGCGGCAGTGTCGACCAAGGCCGCACCGACCTTGAGCGTGCAGGCGCGCAGGGTCTCGGGGTCGCTCCCGGCATCGATTGACAGAAGGTGTTCGAGCACGCCAGCAGCGACCTGGTAAAGCATGCAGGCGGAAAACTGCGCCCGAACCTGGTCAAGTTCAGGTGTCGAGCGGCAGTGTGCCGGCCAGTCGTGCCCAGCCTCCGCCCCGCCGCAACCGGCGCAGCGGAAGCGGGGCAGCCGGAGCATGACCTGACCGAACAGGGTAGCGATGTGGTGGGGGCGGTAATCCTTGATCTGGCAGGGGGTGGTGCAAGTTCGGCAGTCCAGCCGTCGGAGCGCATGGATCCGGCTCTGGGCTGTGGCGATTTCCTACTGGACGAGGGCCACAAGCCGCTTGCCCTGTGCCAGGGTCAAGCCCAGAGCCGCAATGTCGCCCAGATCGCTGATGCAATCGATCACCATCACGTCGACGCTGCGGCTCGCTCCATCGACCCCGGTTTCCACCAGGCGCAAAACCCACCCCATCCTTGATCCTCAGCCAGCCAAAAACTCGGCTGGTCATACCCTGATCACGACCGCTCCCCTAATCGCTCGACAGTCCCACCTTTACCTCCACACCGCGATCGTCCAGACCAGGGCATACGGCGGAACGCTCGGCGAGAAGCGGCAGGCCCTGAAAGTCGCCACGATCGACTCCACGGTGGCGCTGATGTTCGCCCTGCTGATCAACGCCTCGATCCTGATCCTGGCCGCCTCGGCGTTCCATGGCACGGGCCGTACCGAAATCGCGGAGATCGGCGAAGCGCATGTCCTCCTGGCCCCGCTGCTCGGCTCCGCCTTCGCACCGACGCTGTTCGGCATCGCCCTTCTCTGCTGCGGCCTGAACTCCACCGTTACGGCGACCCTTGCCGGTCAGGCGGTGATAGAGGGCTTCCTGGAGATCCGGCTGCCGCCGTGGGTACGGCGGCTGGTCACCCGGCTCGTCGCGATCGTTCCCGCAGCGGCGATGACGATCTGGTACGGCGATTCCGGCACGGCGCAGTTCCTCATCCTCAGTCAGGTCGTCCTGAGCCTGCAATTGTCGTTCGCGGTGATCCCGCTTGTGATGTTCACGTCGAGCCGGGCCAAGATGGGAGCGCTGGTGGCGCCCAGATGGCTCGTGATCTTCGCAAGCCTGATCGCCGCCGTCATCGTCGCCTCAACGTCAAGTTGATGGTCGATTTCGCGCTCGGATGAGGTTGGCATCAGAAGAAAAATAAGTCGCTGCTGATATCTTTCGGCTCGACGTTGATCAGCTCGACCGACTCCCCACCGCCTGTAATCCGCACCCCTGCGGGCGTATCGGCGATCCGCAGGTTGGCGAAGGAACTGACGCCAGGGACAAAGAATATGAGATGGTCCTCCGTAGGACTGAAATCTTCGATCCGGTCCCGCCCCCCGCCCTTTTCGACAACGAAGTTGTCGCCTTCCGGACCGCCCCACAGATCGTCGTCACCCGGTCCGCCCCGCATCAGGTCACGACCTTCGTCGCCGAACAGCCGGTCTTTACCGCCGCCGCCGTAGACCTGATCATCGCCATTGCCGCCGTGCAAGGTATCGGCACCACCATCGGTCGGCCGGTCCCGCCAAAACAGGGCGACTTGGCCGTTGGGATCGGCATCGGCCACGGGGTCGGCGCCGGCGAAAGAGGGAGCCTGAGGCACGGAAGTCGCGATGACGCCTTTGGCGAAAGCTGCTCCCGTCCAGAAGTGATCGGCGTTGGCTTCGGTATTGGCGATCCGCTGGATCAAACGTCCACTGTTCGCGTCGAATAGCATGAAGTCCGGCGATACCGTCAAGCCGTTGACTGCTGACGAGTAGGTACTTACCAGGATTTCATGATCGTCGGCTTTGACCGACGTCACCGAACGAACCTGGATCGGCGAAAGGCTATCGGGCGTGTCGCTGAAATCGAGCGTGCGGACGAACTTTCCGCTGTCGGCATCATACTGATGGACCTGTTCGAAGAATGACTCGCTGGCATGGTCCCGCGGCTCGGTAATAGCCAAGGTGTCGCCGGAAAGCGCGATTTCCCGGTGGCCGGCTTCGTCCAGATCGTGACCGGCGCCTGATACCCGATGACGCAAGGCTCCTGTGTCGGCATCCAGCACAAAGACATACTCTGGGCTGCCACCGGCCGAGACTTCGGCGTGGACCGCGACCGTGTCGCCGGATACCCAGGGGCGGCTGACGAAATAGCCCTCGCCGAAATCAGGGAGCGGAAAGGTGAAGGTATGCCGGAGTGCGCCGGTGTCGGCATCGAACAGATAGACCGCTGTATTCGTCGCCACCACCGCATGATCGCCGTCGAGCGCGATCTTGGAACCGAAGCTTGGATCGACCTGCGAATCGGGTTGCCGCAGGCTGTGCAGCAATCGACCTTGGGTGTCGTAAAGCCGAACGGCTTGTTCCGGATGACCGGAGTTCGGGGACCCGATCAGCAGCCTGCCCTCGGAGATGGCGATGTTCGGGTTTGCCCCGGCGGCCTGCCCTGGCGTCGGAATGGTGAAGTGTGCGGTCTGCTTCTGTGTAAAGACATCGTAGACGAACAACTCGCCCGTGCCGACACCGAGCACCAGCGATTTGCCGTCGGTCGTAAGCGTGCGCGACGCGCCCGCCGCCGCAGGGGCGCGGAGAAGCGCCTGTACCGCATATTCAGATCCGGAATCGCCATGGAGGATATCGCTGCCATTCCCGCCCCAGAGCTGATCGTTGCCACGCTGGCCGTACAAGGTGTCGCCGTCGGTATCGCCATAGAGGACATCATTGCCCAGGCCGCCGCGCAGCACGTCAACGCCGGTTCCGCCGCGCAGGTCGTCGTTTCCCGATGCACCCTGCAACTCGTCGCGTCCGCCCTGCCCCAGTAGCCGGTCATTGCCGGACCCGCCCCACAGCACATCGTTGCCACCACCAGCATGGATCACATCGTTGCCGGGTCCTCCTGATGCCCAGTCTTCATCCGCACCGGCATAGATCCGGTCGTTGCCTGCATGTGTAAAGATGATGTCGCGATCATCGCCGCCAGTGATCATGTCATTGCCCGCGCCGGACTGGAAGCGATCGTCACCAGGACCGCCGTCGAGCACGTTGTATCCCTGAAGATCGATCAGAAAATCGCTGCCGGTTCCGCCGTAAAGGCGATCATCGCCCTGTTCGCCATTGAGCCAGTCATTGTCGGCCTGACCGAACAACCTGTCGCGTCCCGTACCGCCGAAAAGGCTGTCGTCATCGTCGCCGCCGAACAGCCAGTCGTCGCCGATGCCGCCATTGAGGGAGTCCGAGCCGGCATCTCCCGACAATCGGTCGCGCCCAGCCAGACCGCTGAGCTGATCGTTGCCGGCGCCTCCGCTGATGCTGTCGTCGTCCTTCGTGCCGGTCAGGATATCCTCGCGGTCGGTGCCGCGGATGAGGGCGAGCGCGGAAGTGATGGCGGCTGCCCTTGCCGTATTCGGTCCAGGCATCTGAAGCCTCTCACACTGAGGGGAAGCCGATGAGTATAGCACGGCTGCACCAGACCAGCACCGCGAGAAGGGGGTGGGTTCGGTGATGGTCACCCCCCACGGATTGACGGAATGTTGCCCCTATTCCCACCGACCCAGGTGTTCAGAACCTCCAGATCCCGGCCGAGCAGCACTGGGACTGCCGAGCGATTGGGGGTGCGGTGGGGGAGCGTCGAGACATTGGGGGTGCCAGCTGAAATCAGCCCTTTGAAGCCCAGGTCCGGCCTTGCGCCGAGGTGGAGGTTCCCGCTGGCCCCCCCAATGTCTCGACGCTCCCCCCTTGCGCCAAGCCCAGTCGTCCACGCCCAGCACGTTCACCGCGGGACCGGGCACGGCGTCGCCGGTACGCACACGCGTGAGCAGCGTCGTGCGGCTGATCGGTTTGGCGCGCCCGGGTCTGGGCGACGCCGGGCAGCGGTTCGGCAAAGGTCCGGCGCGGACATGCGGGCACCGCGCACCGGAACCGACGAATCCAGACGAGCAGAAGCGTCGGATGGCCGAAGCAGGCGACGTCGCCGAGGCTGCGCCAGTAGGCGCCGTGGACCCGCCGGGACGGGGTGCCGCACGCGAGACAGGATGCCGTGGCCACGGTCGTCTGCGCCCGCAGCATCACCCGGCGGCTATCATGGTCAATCTGGTCAAGGATTTGGAGAGTGGACGGGAAGCCGATCGAATGCAGGGAGATGCTCAAGAACGATACCGTATCGAAGGATGCTTCTTCCTTTATGGCGATCCTTCATGGCCCTGGGGCCATACCGCGCGTCGGG
>DASQKT010000661.1:0-8676 GCA_035630415.1 Skermanella sp. | reverse complement strand
TCTCCGCCAGGGCGCTCAGGAAGTTGTTGGAGCGGGCGTCGAGCAGGCTGTCCTCGGTCAGCGTGCCGGGGGTCACGACCCGGACGACCGCGCGCTTTACCACCGACTTGCCGCCGCGCTTCTTCGCTTCCGCCGGGTCTTCCATCTGCTCGCAGATGGCGACGCGGTGGCCGTGGCGGATCAGGCGCAGCAGGTAGTTCTCGTGGGAATGGACCGGCACGCCGCACATCGGGATGTCTTCCCCGTTGTGCTGGCCGCGCTTTGTCAGCGTGATGTCCAGCGTCGCGGCGGCCGCCACGGCGTCGTCGAAGAAAAGCTCGTAGAAGTCGCCCATCCGGTAGAACAGCAGGCAGTTGGGATGGGCCTGCTTGATCTCCAGGTACTGGACCATCATCGGAGTCGACGAGGCCGGCACCGGAGACGGTTCGGACGGGGCTGAATTGGCAAGTGTGGTATCGGGCACGGCAACCGGTTCGCTGTCGGAAACTGTCATGGCAGCGCCACCCTAGCACGCGCGATGCATCATGGCCTAGGCACGAGGCGGTGCTGCGGGTAGACTGGATTTTGGCGGAGTAAGTTCGAACATACTACAATAATCACAAAACCACGGGATTGCACGGTCATGGTCCAAAACAAAAAAGTGCGCGAAATCGTGGCCTTGTTCGAGAACAGGGTGGACTTCGACCGTGCCGTGGCGGCCTTGATCCGGGCGGGTTTCGGGCACGCCGACCTCAGCGTGCTCTCCAGCCACCAGTCGATCGACGCCGCCGGCCGCAAGGGCAAGCCCTATGACGAGGCGCTGACCGGCCTGCTGGGCGAGCTGAACTACGCCTTCCCCTTGACCACCGCCGGCCTGATCGCCATCGTCGGCGGCCCGATCGCCGGTCCGATTGCGGCTCTGGTGGCGGCCGGCGTCGGCGGCGCCGCCGTCAAGGAGTACCTGGACGAGGTGACGTCCCACCCCCAGACCGACGAGTTCGCCCGCGCCCTGGAAGCCGGCGGCGTCATCCTGTGGGTCTGCATCGACGACGACCGGGTCAAGGAGATCAAGGCGCAGGAAGCCCTGGCCGCAGCCGGCGGCCGCAACGTCCACGTGGCGGAGCGGGAGAAGGTGCCGGGGGAGGAGTGAGCAGAAACAGTGGATGCCAGCATAAAACGGGCGACCACCGTCAGTCTCAACAGTGATCTGCTGGAGCAAGCCAAGATCTTGGGCATCAATGTGTCGCGGGCTTGCGAGCGCGGTCTGGCGGAGCAGATTGCCGAGTTGCGCGACAAGCGCTGGCTGGAGGAGAACCGCGCGGCTATCGAGTCTTCGAACGCCTACGTCGAGGCCCATGGCCTGCCACTGGCCAAGCACCGGCCTTATTGATGGGCGCCGTCCGCATTTCCGAACTCGGCCCCTGTGTCGGCAACCTGCAACCGGAGGACACCGCCATCTTGGCAGCCCTGGATATGCTGACCGGCGCCTGATACTGCCGAAACTCTGCACCTTCATAAAGTAGAGGCACCCGCTGCTTTCGCGCAGTCTGCCCGATTGAGCTTTTTCCCTGTTCCCGCTGTTAAACCATCTTCAGTGGTGCCGCTCAGGCGCCGGGCACAGTGGTTTCACCGACAGCGGGGGCTGACCATGACATCATCGAACTCGGGAACCGAGGCTGGCGCGGGTACGGACGGGCCGCCGCTTCAGCGGTCGATCGGCATGGTGCAGATGGCGTTCTATGGGCTGGGCAGCATGCTCGGCGCCGGCATCTACGGCCTGATCGGCAAGGCGGCGGGCGAGATGGGCAATGCGATCTGGCTGGCTTTCATGGTCAGCATGGTCGCGGCGATGCTCACCGGGCTGTCCTATGCGTCGATCGCGTCCCGTTATCCGAAGGCGGCGGGTGCGGCCTATGTGACGCAGCGGGCGTACCGGCAATCGATGCTCACATACGTGGTCGGGCTGGCGGTGATGTGTTCGGGCCTTACCTCCGTCGCGACGCAGTCATGGGTGGTCGCTACCAACCTTCAGCAACTGACTTTCCTGGACGGCGTGCCGGTCACCCTGATCGCCCTGGGCTTCCTGCTGCTGCTGGCCGGGATCGTCTTCCGGGGCATCAAGGAATGCATGTGGCTGAACATCGTCTGCACGACCGTCGAGGCGTTCGGCCTGATCCTCGTGATAGCGGTCGGCATGAGCTACTGGGGCTCCGCCGATCTGCTGGAAACTCCCCCTCCGACCGACGGGGGCGTCGGCGGCATCACGGCGCTTCTGCTGATGCAGGGCGCCGTCCTGACCTTCTTCTCCTTCATCGGGTTCGAGGACACGCTGAACGTCGCGGAGGAGGTCAAGAACCCGCGCAAGGTGCTGCCCTGGGGCATCATCCTGGCGATGGTCGCGGCGACGCTGATCTATATCGCCGTCTCGATCACCGCCGTCTCGGTCGTCCCCTGGCAGGAGTTGTCCTCGGCCGCCGGTCCGCTGACCGAAGTGGTCGCGCGCGCGGCGCCCTGGTTCCCGCCCGTGGCGTTCCTGGCCATCACGATCTTCGCCGTGACCAACACGGCGCTGCTCAACTACGTCACCGCCTCCAGGCTGGCCTACGGCATGGCGCAGCAGGGATTGCTGCCGCGTTTCCTGCGCAAGGTCCACTCGACCCGGCGCACGCCGCACATGGCGGTGCTGGTGCTGCTGGCCCTGATCACGGGACTGGCGCTGATGGGCGACATCACGCAACTGGCTTCCGCCACCGTGCTGCTCCTGCTGCTGGTCTTCGCCATCGTCAACAGCGCCCTGGTCATCCTGAAGCTTCGTCCGGGCGAGCCGACCGGCGGGTTCGAGGTGCCGGTCTTCGTGCCGGTCCTGGGCGCCATCGTCTGCTCCGTCCTGCTGGTCAACCGCTTCGTCACCGGCAACTGGCAGGCTCCGCTGATCGCGGCCGGTATCCTGGTCGGCATCCTCGGCCTCTACGCCCTGATGCGGCCCGAGCATGTCGAGGAAGACGATCTGACGGCCGTACAGCAAGCGGAAGCGGCGGAATAGCCGGACCACCTAGACGTCAGGCGCCGTCCCGACTCCTGATCACTCCTCCTGATACCCTTTGTCGCGCATGCACTTTGCGAAGATTTCGCGGCGGTAGGAGAACTGAGGAGTTTCCGGGCTTGGGCGGCGCGGATATCCGCGTAATTGCATCTTGATGTCCACCTGCTCGCCACATTCGCTTTCCGCAACGGACTGCGTCCCGGCGGTCGGCTCCCACCGCGGCTGATTGTCGCTGCCGGAGCAGGCCGAGAGCAGCGTAAGGGTTGCCAAGGCGGTTATGATGGTTCTCGAAGACATTCCTGGCACCCTTCAAATGCAGAACGCCGCAGGCATTAACGCATTGATGGTTAATTGCTGCTTTGCACAATCCAGTCATGCGAATACAAGCGGGTTGCGCGGCTAATTCACTATGCTACCGTCCACCCTAACATAACAGGGTTCCTCCAACCTACCCGGCTCTTCCGCCATGGTGGCAGGACAAGGGACCCTTACCACCGATTTCCCGCCGTCACCCCATTGCCGGTTCGCGGGTCATCCAAGAGGAAACGTATGGCCGACCAAGATAAGCGCGTCACTGACGAAGAGGCACTCCTTTTCCATTCGAGCGGACGCCCCGGCAAGCTGGAAATCGCACCCACCAAGCCGCTGACCACGCAGCGCGATCTGGCGCTGGCCTATTCTCCCGGCGTCGCGGCACCTTGCCTGCGCATTCAGGAAGAGCCCTCGACCGTCTACGATTACACCGCCAAGGGTAATATCGTCGCGATCATCTCCAACGGTACCGCCGTTCTGGGCCTGGGCAACCTGGGCGCGCTGGCCTCGAAGCCGGTGATGGAAGGCAAGGCCGTCCTGTTCAAGCGCTTCGCCGACGTCGATGGCATCGACCTGGAAGTCGATACCCAGGATGTCGAGGAGTTCATCAACTGCGTGCGCTTCCTGGGGCCGTCCTTCGGCGGCATCAACCTGGAAGACATCAAGGCGCCGGACTGCTTCATCATCGAGCAGCGCCTGCGCGAGATCATGGACATCCCCGTCTTCCATGACGACCAGCACGGCACCGCGATCATCGCCGCCGCCGGCCTGATCAACGCGATGCACCTGACCGGTCGCCGGATCGAAGACATCAAGATGGTCGTCAACGGCGCGGGCGCTGCCGCCATCGCCTGCGTCGAGCTGTTCAAGTCCATGGGCCTGCCCCATGAGAGCGTGATCCTGTGCGACACCAAGGGCGTGATCTACCAGGGCCGCACCAACAGCATGAACCAGTGGAAGTCCGCCCACGCCGTCAGGACGGAGGCGCGTACGCTGGCCGAAGCGCTGGAAGGCGCGGACGTGTTCATCGGATTGTCGGCCAAGGGCGCCGTCACCCAGGACATGGTCCGGTCGATGGGTCCGAAGCCGCTGATCTTCGCGCTGGCCAACCCCGATCCGGAGATCACCCCGGAAGACGTGCGCGCCGTCCGCTCCGACGCGATCATCGCGACCGGCCGGTCCGACTACCCGAACCAGATCAACAACGTCCTGGGCTTCCCGTACATCTTCCGAGGGGCACTCGACGTCCGGGCGTCCACCATCAACGACGCGATGAAGATCGCCGCCGCCCGCGCCATCGCGGCGCTGGCGCGCGAGGATGTCCCGGACGAGGTCGATGCCGCCTATTCGGGCCGCCGGCTGCGCTATGGTCCGGAATACATCATCCCGGTGCCTTTCGATCCCCGCCTGATCGTCACGATCCCGGCGGCGGTCGCCCAGGCGGCGATGGAGAGCGGAGTCGCCCGGAAGCCGATCATCGACGTCGCCGGTTACCGCAACTGCCTGCGCACCCGGCTCGACCCGACCGCCGACAGCCTCCAGCTCATCTTCGAGAAGGTCAAGGCCAACCCCCGGCGCGTCGTCTTCGCCGAGGGCGAGGAAGACCGCTCGATCCGGGCAGCCCTGGCCTATCGTGCGGCAGGTTACGGCACGCCGATCCTGATCGGCCGCGAGGAGATCATCCGCGAGCAGTTGACGGCGCTCGGGTTGAAGCCGGACCAGGACGGGCTGGAAATCCACAACGCCCGCCTGTCCGACGCCAACCACCGCTACACCGACTACCTCTACCGCCGGCTCCAGCGAAGGGGCACGCTTCAGCGCGACTGCCAGCGCATGGTCAACCAGGACCGCAACGTCTTCGCGGCGCTGATGGTGGCGCAGGGCGACGCCGACGCCATGGTGACCGGCCTGACCCGCAGCTTCGCCACCTGCTTCAAGGACATCACCACCGTCATCGACACGCGCAACCACCAGCGCGCGTTCGGCGTCTCGGTCGTGGTGACGCGGAAGCAGACCGTCTTCATCGCCGATACGACGGTGAACGAGATCCCCACCTCGGAAGAATTGGTCGAGATCGCGATCCAGACGGCGGCGAAGGCGCGGCAGATGGGCCACGAGCCGCGCGTGGCGTTCCTGTCCTTCTCCAATTTCGGGCAGTACATGCGCGGCCGGGCGGAACACGTCCGCGACGCGGTGGCGCTGCTCGACCAGCGCCGGATCGACTTCGAATACGACGGCGAGATGTCGGCCGATGTGGCGCTCGACCATGACCTGATGAAGCGGCTCTACCCGTTCTGCCGCCTGTCGGGTCCCGCCAACGTGCTGATCATGCCGGCGCTCCACGCCGCCAATATCGGCGCCAAGCTGCTTCAGAAGATGGGCGGCGGCCAGTTGATCGGCCCGCTGCTGATCGGTCTGGACAAGCCGGCACAGGTCGTCCAGATGGGCTCTTCGGTGTCCGATCTCGTCAACGCGGCGGCGCTGGCGGCGCACGACTCGCTCAAGTGGTGATATCAGGGGGAGTCCTCCGCCGTCGCGGCGGAGGACTCCTCTCCCCATCCCGCATTAATGTTTTGTGACGCCTGCTGGAACGGGTCTGATCTGGTGTAGTGTCGGTCAGATAAGAAGCCGATAATGTCCAGGAAACGATCTTGCTTGTGCGATCATGCAATCAAAGGTAGTTCCCGCCACAGCACCCTTTCTGCTTGGCGGCCCGTTCCTGCTGGCGCTCACCGTTCTTCTGGGAGCGCTCGCGGCATTCGGCCTGATAACGGTCGGTGCTGCTTTCATAGGCGTGCTTGCGGCGCTGGCTTCCGGCCTGCTGGCGACTCGCGTCTACCGGCGCGACGTGACGGCGGTCGCATCCTATATCGAGTCCCTCAAGGAATCGGAACGGAGCCTGAGCCTGCCGCTCGACGCCTCGCCGACCGCCCGCCTGCTGGCGGCGGGTGCTGCCAGGATTCATGCCGATGGGCTGGAGCAGAGCGACCGCCTGAGAAACGGGCTGGAAGCCAACGAACAGATCCTGGAAGCGCTCCATGATCCGTTGATCCTGCTGGCGCAGGACCGGGGCGTCATCAGGGCCAATGCCGCAGCACGCGGCCTGTTCGGCGACCGCATGGCCGAGCGCGATCTGGCCGCCACGCTCCGCAACCCACACCTGCTGGGCGCCGTCGATGCGGTACTCGGCGGCGCATCGTCCCGGATCGTCGAATTCAGCCTGCCGGTCCCGGTCGAGCGGATATTCGAGGCGCGCGTGACGCCGTACCGGGGGCAGGGGCGCATGAGCGCCGACACGGCGGCGATCCTGACCTTCCACGACATGACGGCGATCAAGCGGTCGGAGCAGATGCGCGCCGATTTCGTCGCCAACGCCAGCCACGAGCTGCGGACGCCGCTGGCGACGCTGCTGGGCTTCATCGAGACGCTGCGGGGGCCGGCGCGCGACGATCCTGACGCTCGCGACCGCTTCCTGACGATCATGCACGATCAGTCCGGCCGCATGGCGCGGCTGGTCAACGACCTGCTGTCGCTCTCCAAGATCGAGCTGGACGAGCATACGCCGCCGACCGGCCGGGCCAATCCCTTGCTGATCGCGCGTAGCGCCGTCGCGGCTCTGGAACTGAAGGCGGCTGCCCGGAAGATCAGGCTGGTCCTGACGGCGCCGGAACGGCTTCCCGCCGTGACCGGGGACGACGACCAGCTGGCCCAGGTCTTCCAGAACCTGATCGACAACGCGATCAAGTACACCCGCGACAATACCGAAGTACGGGTCACCCTGGCAGTGACCGGCGGGCGGCGGAGCAAGCCCATGGTTTCGATAGCTGTCGCCGACTGCGGCGAAGGCATCGCCCGGACCCATCTGCCCCGGCTGACCGAACGCTTCTACCGGGTCGATCCTGCCCGCAGCCGCGCTCTCGGCGGCACCGGCCTTGGGCTTGCCATCGTCAAGCACATCGTCAACCGGCACCGGGGCCAGATGACGATCGAGAGCGACGTCGGCAAGGGCAGCACCTTCACCGTCCTCCTGCCCGTCGCCGCCGATGCGGCGCTGGAAGCGGACGATCCGCTGCGGGCCGGCGGTTCGGCGGCGTAAGACCAAGTCCTCGGGCACAATCGGCCTGTGTCACGAAACTGTCATCTCCCTGTAGTAATTGTATCGCCGTTGAACGCTATGGTCCGCGCCAAGCCCGCCGGTCAGTTGCAAGGCCGCGGCAAATTCAGGCTTTTGGCCCGCATTTTGGCGAATTCGTCGGAGGACTATAACGTGATCAACAAGAAGCTTGCCGTGGCGGCATTGGCCGCCTTTGCCTCGACCGTCGCACTGACGGGCGGAGCGCAGGCTCAGGGCCGTGACCAGATCCGCGTCGTCGGCTCGTCCACCGTGTTCCCCTTCACCAGCGCGGTTGCCGAAACCTTCGGCCGTGGCGGCAAGTTCAAGACGCCGGTCGTCGAATCGACCGGGACCGGCGGCGGCATCAAGCAGTTCTGCGCCGGCGTCGGCGTCGGACACCCGGACCTGACCAACGCGTCGCGCCGGATCAAGAAGTCGGAGCTGGAAGGCTGCGCCGCCAACGGCGTGACCGCCGTCAGCGAACTGGAAGTCGGCTTCGACGGCATCGTCTTCGCCAGCTCCAAGGGCGCCACCCACGCCGACTATACGATCAAACAGATCTGGCAGGCGCTCGCCAAGCAGGTCGTCGTCAACGGTCAGGTCGTCGCCAACCCGTATAAGAAGTGGAGCGACATCGACCCGGCGCTGCCGAACAAGGAGATCGAGGTCCTCGGTCCGCCCCCGACCTCCGGCACCCGCGACGCCTTCGTCGAGCTGGTGATGCATGTCGGCTGTGCCCAGTTCCCGGAAGTGAAGGCCCTGTCCGCCGATCAGGCCAAGGCGGTCTGCGAGCAGATCCGCGAAGACGGCGGCTATGTCGAAGCCGGTGAGAACGACAACCTGATCGTCCAGAAGCTGGTCGCCAACAAGGACGCCTATGGCGTCTTCGGCTACAGCTTCCTCGAACAGAACCTCGACAAGCTCCAGGGCGCCAAGATCAACGGCGTCGCCCCCGATCTCGACACCATCGCCAGCGCCAAGTACCCGGTCGCCCGGTCGATGTACGTCTACGTCAAGAGCCAGCACGTCGATGTCATTCCCGGCATCAAGGAATTCCTGGCCGAGTACACCAGCGAGCGTGCGTTCGGCGAGGAAGGCTATCTGGAAGCCAAGGGCCTGATCCCGCTGCCCAAGGACAAGCGCGAGAAGGTCCGGACCAGCATCCTGAACCTGACCCCGGTCACGATGTAATCGCCTGAAGGAACAAGCCGGGGCGCTCGCCGCTCCG
>DASQKT010000660.1:0-3032 GCA_035630415.1 Skermanella sp. | reverse complement strand
CCCGCAAGAAGGCGGAGTTGATGGGCGTGCAGCCGGCCAACATCTACATCGACGATCTGCGCGAAGAGTTCGTGCGCGACTTCGTCTTCCCGATGTTCCGCGCCAACGCGCTCTATGAAGGGCAATACCTGCTCGGCACCTCGATCGCCCGGCCGCTGATCGCCAAGCGCCAGATCGAGATCGCCAGGCAGGTCGGCGCCGATGCGGTGGCGCACGGCGCGACCGGCAAGGGCAACGACCAGGTGCGCTTCGAGCTCACTTATTACGCGCTGAAGCCCGACGTGAAGGTGATCGCCCCGTGGCGCCAGTGGGACCTGAACAGCCGCACGCGCCTGCTGGACTACGCCGAGCAGCACCAGATCCCGATCGCCAAGGATAAGCGCGGCGAGGCCCCCTACTCGACCGACGCCAACCTGCTGCACATCTCCTATGAGGGCAAGGCGCTCGAAGACCCGTGGGTCGAGCCGGACGAGGACATGTTCACCCGCTCGGTCGCCCCGGAGAAGGCTCCGGATACCCCGACCTATGTCGAGGTCGAGTTCCGCCGAGGCGACGCCGTCGCGGTCGATGGCGTGGCGTTGTCGCCGGCGCAGGTATTGACCAAGCTCAACGAGCTTGGCGGCCAGAACGGCATCGGCCGTCTCGATCTGGTTGAGAACCGCTTCGTCGGCATGAAGAGCCGCGGCGTCTACGAGACCCCCGGCGGCACCATCCTTCTGGCGGCCCACCGCGGCATCGAGAGCATCACGCTCGACCGGGGTGCGATGCACCTGAAGGACGACGTGATGCCGCGCTACGCCGAACTGATCTACAACGGCTTCTGGTTCAGCCCCGAGCGTCTGGCGATCCAGGCCCTGATCGACTCGACCCAGCAACAGGTCAACGGCACCGTCCGCCTGAAGCTGTTCAAGGGTCAGGCCAGCGTCGTCGGCCGCAAGTCCCCGAACTCCCTGTACCGCCTGGACTACGTGACCTTCGAAGCCGACTCCGTCTACAACCAGAAAGACGCCGAAGGCTTCATCAAGCTGAACGCATTGCGCCTGCGCCTGGGTGCGATGGCGAAGGGTAGCTGAGCTACGGCCAAAGGGGGGACGGACATGGCCGATCCCCCCACCCTATACGACCACGACTTCTTCGCCTGGACCCAGGATCAGGCGGCGGCGTTGAGACGTGCCCAGCGGGACCGGATCGAAGCTCCCCTGGACTGGGAGCACATCGCCGACGAACTTGAGCAATTGGGCGGTTCGATCAAGGGTTCGATCCAACGCGAATTGGCGACCGTGATCGAACACCTGCTCAAGCTTGAGCATTCTCCATATGCCGGCTCATGGACGAAGTGGCGCGCATCGGTGCGCAAAGCCCGCCGTCACCTGAACGACAAGATCGCCAGCAATCCCAGCCTTGTGTCGTATCCGCAAATCATCCTGGCGGATGCATGGCTTGATGGCCGCGACGATGCGCTTCAAGACGACAGCATCGTGGAAGCGACACTCCCGGAAGAATGCCCCTACACTCCGGAGCAACTGCAAGACGCGGGCTGGTGGCCGGAAAACCGCCACGGCTTGGAAGCCGCTGACTTCAATACCTGATTACGTTTTTACACCGGCGGCAGCGGCGAAACCCCGAACAACCAGCTATGGCCGTGAAGCAGACCGGCGTAGAGCACCAGGGCCACCGCCAACCGGACCCAGCCGATCTCCCGGATCGTGATGCCGAGGTCCTGGCGGCCTTGGATCAGGGCGACGAAGGGAATGTTGGAGCTTAGCTGGGTCCAGCGGGTCCAGGCATCGCCCCGGCGCACGGCGTTCTTGGCGTCGATCAGGACGGAGCCGAGCAGCGCCAGCACGGCCAGCGTGCCGAAGAACAGCAGCGAGGCCCAGTCGCCGTTCGGCACCATGTGGGCCAGCGACCACAGGCCGATTCCCCACATCACCGGATTGCGGGTGATCCTCAGGACGCCGCGCGGACCCAATTCCTGCTCCAGCAGCTTTTCCTGCCCGACCGCCGTAGGGTTGGGAGTGCTGACGCCGCCTATCAGCAGCAGGAAGGCTAGCGGCATCACCGCCAGTGGCACGAACCACATCCACGTGTCGGGGAACCACACCGGCATCAAGGGAGCAGCACCATAGGCCATGACCAGCCAGACGAAGGCCGCCAGCGAGATCAGCGAATAGACGGCGCGGTAGCCGCCCTCGCCGATCTTCCCGATCAGCGTGGTGCGCAGGCCCGTGCTGGCGATGCCGAAATGCGTCGCCAGCAGGAAGGCGGAGGCGAGGGCAAGCCAGCCCAGGTTCCCGGTCATGGCCGTTCTCCAGCGGAATCATCGATCGGGGCAATGACCACCTTCACATCCATCGGCCCGGAGAAGTACGGCGCCGACGTCACCAGCACGGCGCAACCCGTTGCCGCATAGGCGGCGGCGTTGGTCTCGTTGATGCCGCCGGCAGCGGCGACAAGGGGCCGCGATGGCAGGGAGGACACGCGCCGGACCACATCGCCCACTGCCTCGGGCGACAGTTTCTCCAATTGCAGCACGTCGGCGCCGGCTTCCGCCGCCGCCAAGGCCGCCTCGACGGACGATACTTCCACGACCAGTTTCTTTTCGGGATAGCGGCCCTTAAGCCCGTGGTAATCGGGAGCGCCGCCTAAGAAGACGGCGTGCTCGGGGAAGACCAGCAGCGTTTCCGACAGTCCCAGCCGGTGCATCTGCGCGCCTCCGGCCAGCACCGCCTTGACGCTGATCTCCTTGGTGCCGGGGAAATTCTTGCGGGTACAGGCGACGGCGATATCCGGCGCCTCGGCCCGTGCCGCCTCGACGATCCTGCGGGTCCGGGTCGCGATGCCGGAGGCGTATTCCACCAGCGTCTGCGACACCTTCCAGGCGAGGTGGATACCCGCAGCGGGTCCCCGTCCCTCCAGAAAGACCGTTCCGGCGGCGATCCTGTCGCCGCTGCCATAATGCAGCTTCGGGGTCAATCCTGCGCGCTCCAGCATGCGGGCGGCTTCCTCGGCGCAGCACAGCACCATGTCGG
>DASQKT010000659.1:0-6768 GCA_035630415.1 Skermanella sp. | reverse complement strand
ATCCGCCGGGGGCTTCAGACCTTCCGGGCAGGCCAGCCGAAGTTCGAACCCGAACCTGACGGCGGCGTGAATCCAGCTTGCCGCGACGTTGTTGCCATCGCCGCTCCAGGCGACCACCTTGCCGGCGATGGGACCCCGGTGTTCCTCGAAGGTCATCAAATCGGCCATGATTTGGCAGGGATGCGACCGGTCGGTCAGGCCGTTGATCACGGGGACGGTGGCGTGCTCCGCCAGTTCCAGCAGCTTTTCTTCCGAGTCGGTGCGCAGCATGATGACATCGACGAAGCGCGACAGCACCTTGGCGGTGTCGGCCACCGTCTCGCCCCGGCCAAGCTGCATCTCCTTGGAGCTGAGCATGACCACGTCGCCGCCGAGCTGACGCATGCCGACTTCGAAGGAGACGCGGGTCCGGGTGGAGGGCTTCTCGAAGATCATGGCGAGCGTCTTGCCCGCCAGCGGCTTGCCCGTCCTGCCGCCCTTCTTCAGGGCGTTGCCGCGCTCCAGGATGGAGCGCAGCGTCGCGGTGTCGAAATCGTCGAGGTCGAGGAAATGCCGGACGCCGGTACCGGAGGTCATGGCGCCAGCTCCGGCAGGACCTTGTCGAGGATGCCGATGGCTTCGTCGATCTCGGCTTCGGTGATGATCAGCGGCGGCAGCAGGCGGACGACGTTGTCGCCGGCCCCGACCGTCAGCATGCCGGCGTCGCGCAGCTTGTCCACGACGGTGCCGTTGACGATCTCCGGCTGGATGCGCAGGCCGAGCAGGAGGCCGGCGCCGCGTACTTCCGCGATCACCTTGCGGTGGCGGGCGGCCAGCTCGTTCAGCCGGTCCCAGAAGACGCGGGCGATCCGGTCGACGCCTTCCAGGAAGCCCGGTTCCAGCATCAGGTCGAGCACGGCGTTGCCGACCGCCATGGCGAGCGGGTTGCCGCCATAGGTCGAGCCGTGGGTGCCCGCCGTCATGCCGACCGCCGCCTTTTCGGTCGCGAGGCAGGCGCCGAGCGGGAAGCCGCCGCCGATGCCCTTGGCCGCCGCCATCACGTCGGGGGTGACGCCGGCCCACTCATGGGCGAACAGCTTGCCGGTGCGGCCCATGCCGGTCTGGATCTCGTCGAACAGCAGCAGCAGGCCGTATTCGTCGCAGACCGTGCGCAATGCGCGCAGGTAGTCGAGCGAGCCGGCGCGGATGCCTCCCTCGCCCTGGACCGGCTCGATCGAGATGCCGGCGGTCTCATTCGTGATGGCGGCGCGCAGCTCGTTCATGTTGCCGAAGGCGACCTGATCGAAGCCGTCCTGCATCGGGCCGAAGCCCTTGACCATCTTCTCCTGCTTGGTCGCGGCAATCGCCGTGGTCGTGCGGCCATGGAAGGCGCCGCCGGCGGTGATGATCCGCCAGCGTTCGGGATGCCCCGTCTCATACTGGTATTTCCGCACGACCTTGATCGCGCATTCCCAGGCCTCGACGCCGGAATTGGTGAAGAACACCGTGTCGGCGAAGGTGTTGTCGACCAGTCGTCGCCCCAGACTCTCCTGACCCGCCACTCGGAACAGATTGGACGTATGCCACACCTTATGGGCCTGATCGGTCAGGGCCTTGATCAGGTAAGGATGGGCATGGCCAAAGGCGGTAACGGCGACGCCACTGGCGAAATCCAGGTAGCGCTTGCCGTTGGTATCGAAGAGATAAGGACCTTCGCCCCGTTCGAAAACGACATCCGCACGGGCGTAGGTGGGCATGACAACTGGGATCACGGGTAAGCCCCCAACGGGTTCAGTTCCGGCAGCGATCCACCACTACCGGTTTTCCGAAAGACATAGCCCTCCGGAAAACCGCAGACTATCCAAAGCCGTGGCGGCAATGTCAACGATTGCGGGACTGAATCGACGTAACGTCATGAACTTACGCCGCGATTACGGCTTCAGCTTGTATCCCCGGTGGATCAGCACACCATTGCAGGCCAGCAGGACGACGACGGTACCCGCGACGACGGCCAGCGAAGCCAGGGGATCGCCACCGGTCCCGGAGCCGAGGAAGCCGTAGCGGAAGCCCTCGATCGCGTGGAAGATCGGGTTGAACCGGACGGCGAAGGCGACGGCGGCGGGGAGCGTATCGACCGGCGCGAAGACGCCGGACAGGAAGGTCAGCGGCGTCAGGACGAAGACGAAGGCCGCCGCCAGATGGTCCCACTTCTCGCAGAACAGCCCGATCAGCATCCCGGCCAGCGACATCATCAGGGCGGAGAGTGCGGCGAAGACCGGCAGCGCCCAGAAATGGACCGGCGGCAGCGGCCACACCAGCATGGCGCCGGCCAGCACGACGGCCCCGGTCGCCAGCCCGCTGACCGCTCCGGCCAGGGCATAGGCGGCGGTCATTTCGGCGGCTCCCAATGGGGCCATCAGGACATCGCTGATGATGCCTTCCATCCGGTCCAGCAGCAGGCTGAACGCGGTGGTCTCGGCCGAGCGGAACAGGACGGCCATCAGGATCAGGCCGGGCATGGCGTGGGAGAGCAGCGCATCGCCCTCATCGGTGCCGCGCTCGGGGCCAAGAGCGAAGACCAGGATGACGAAATAGACCAGCGCCTGGAAGGCGGGAGCGAGGACGGTTTCCAGCGCTTCCTTGGAGTAGCGCCGGAGTTCGCGGAGGAACAGCGTCCAGGCGCCCAGCCACAGGATACGCCCGACCGGGCGCGGCGTCATGGTTCGCCTCAAGCCTTCAGCTTATAGCCCGTGGACAGCATGCGGAGCAGCAGGACGCCCAACGCCGCATTGATACCCAGCATGACCGCGACGCCGATCGCCAGCGTGCCGTCGGACTGGCCGATGAAGCCGTAGCGGAAGCCATCGATCATGTAGAAGAATGGGTTGAAGTGCGCCAGCCACCAGAAGGTCGGCGGCAGCCGGTCCACCGAATAGAAGGTGCCGGACAGGAAGGTCAGCGGCGTCACGACGAAGTTGGTGAAAGCCGCGATATGGTCGAACTTCTCCGACCAGATGCCGCCGATCATGCCGAGCTGCGCCAGCATCATCGACGCCATCAGGCCGTGGAACAGGATATAGGCGGGCGAATGGATGCCGAGCGGCACGAAGACCCAGATCGCGATGCCGGTCACGACGCCGACGAACATCCCGCGCGTCACCCCGCCGCCGACATAGGCGACCGCCATCTCCAGCGGATAGAGCGGCGGCATCAGCACGTCCACGATGTTGCCCTGGACCTTGGCGATGACGACGGAGGACGACGTATTGGCAAACGCGTTCTGCGCCATCGCCATGACGATCAGCCCCGGCCCGAGGAACACCAGGAACGGCACGCTCCCCGCCATCCGCACGACCCCGCCCAGCGCCAGCGCGAAGACGGCATAGAACAGCAGCGTCGTGACGACAGGGGCGGCGATGGTCTGGGTATAGACCTTCAGGAACCGGTACACCTCACGCTGGTACAGCGTCCACAGGCCGATCCAGTTGACGGTGCCGATATCGCGCGGCAAAGGCGGAAGATGTGTGCTCATGGTGCCCTTCAGCTAAGTGGTCGCACACTAATACCAAGGAGCGCATGGCACAAATGCGGCTGGGGAATGGCTGGGGAGCGGGGGTCAGGTTGCGGCGAGGGCGGGTTTGCGGCGGCGTTTTGCTGGGAGTGGAACTGGGAATTCGGCGTCGAGTAGCTGGACGAAGTCGGGACGGTCAATTGAAGCCCACAGTTTCCGTGCCGTCTCTACGTGGATTCGGCGTTCGGTGTCGTTTTTGGCGATACGTGCCAGCCTTTGATGAGCGCATCCGATCGAATAGGGATCGTGGATGCTTTCATAGAGCTTCAGCGCCGCCTCGAATTGTACTCGCGCTGCGTCATGATCCGACCGATGCAACGCTATGTCGCCCAGGCTCTGGATGCAGTTCGCCTCGCCGAGCACAGCGCCAACTTGGCGGTACAGCGGCAACGCCTCCTCGTACTGCGCGCGCGCCGCGTCATGATCCGACCGATGCGACGCGATGTCGCCCAGGCTCTTGATGCAGTTCGCCTCGCCGAGTGCGGTGCCGATCCGGCGGTAGAGCGGCTGTGCCTCCTCGAACCGCGCCCGCGCTGCGTCATGATCCGACCGCCGCGACGCGATGTCGCCCAGGCTCTTGATGCAGTTCGCCTCGCCCAGCAGGTCGCCGACTTGGCGGTAGAGCGGCTGCGCCTCCTCGAACCGCGCGCGCGCTGCATCATGATCCGACCGCACCAACGCGATGACGCCCAGGCACCAGATGCAGTTCGCCTCGCCGAGGAGGTCGCCGACTTGGCGGTAGAGCGGCTGCGCCACCTCGAACCGCGCGCGTGCCGCTTCATGATCCGACCGTCTCAACGCAATGTCGCCAAGGCACTGGATGCAGTTCGCCAATCCTTGAAAATTCTCCTGATTTATTGCTACTAAGGCCGCTTCATCGAGAAGACTGCCCGTTCCGAAGCCGGAAAGCGCCCAAAAATTCCTCAGAATAACTGCCGCTTCGATGGCTTTTGAGGGATCGGCCGCCGCCAAGCCGAGACGTATCATCGCTTCGATGCTGGCGAGATCGGCTGCCAACCGCATAATCGCCTCCGCTCCACCTTCGTAGCCGACCCGAAGGCCGAGGGTGCGGGCGAGTCCAATATAATGCTCCATTGCCCGCTCCTGATCCGCGTCTGCCGGCGGACGGGCTGCGGCGATGTACTCGCGGACGGGCGCTAACAAACGCAGACGACCCTGCTCGTCATGGGCAAGACCGACTGCGCGCAGAACTCGCGCTGCCTTATGGGCTTCGTCGGGCAGAAGGACATTCAAGTCATCGTGGGCGATGCCGTCCGGCAGCAGTGCCGCAATCGACAGCAAACGCCGCGCCGGGGATGTCATGCGACTGCCGTTTATAGACAATTCGAACGAGACGGCGATATCGCCGAGGCGCGTCATGCTGCCGGGGCGGCGCAGCAACTCGGTACGCTCCCGCTGCCACTGATGCCAGACGCCGGACAGATCGGGCTCAGGTTCGGCGAAGTAGGCCATCAGCGTTATCGCCAGGGGCAAACCGTCGAGCGCCCCGAGCAAAGTATCGAGCAGTTCATCGGCTGAATGCTTGGCACCGGCGATGGCGAGGAAAGCCAGTTTCGCATCGGCGAGTGACAGCGGGCCAACCGTGACGGTCTCCCGCCATGCCGGGCCAAGTGGACGCTGGCCGCTCCGGACACTGGCAAGCAGGGCTAAACCAGGAATGCAGCACAGGTCGGTAAGCAGACGCTCGGTCGCTTCGGTATCGGCTTCCCACGGGGTTTCGGCATTGTCGAGCATCAGGACCGCAGGCGCTTCCTTCAGCCAAGCAAATATGCGGGCTTCCAGATTAGGGCCAAGTTCGAGACCGATGGTCCGCGCGATCTCGCCGGTCAACCCCTCGGCTGTCGTCGCCGGATCGCAGCGGACGAAGTAGCGGCGAGTGCCAAACCTGTCGGCGATGCGCGGATCGTGGAGTGCGGCAAGACTGACGGTCGTCTTGCCGATGCCTGGACCGCCCAGGATCGGGATAGGCGACGGAGAGAGGGCCAGCAGGCTCTTTACGATTTCCTCGACCACATCGTCGCGGCCGAACACGCGCGGGAGGGCCGGCAGCCTTGCCGGCGGAGCACCTGTAGCGGGAGTGGTTGCAGGTTTGCCAGCGGATGGGCGCTTCTTCTCCGCTGCCTCAGCCAAACGGCGCAGGAAAGGTGCCAGGTCATCGTGCCGGTCACCATAGGACAACGCTAACGTTCTCTGCTCCGACGGATGCTGCGCTTGAACCGCTTCGCGCTCCCCGGTCAGGCACAGCCGGAAATGCCGATACTCGGAACCGGCGAAGGTCTTGCCGATCCAGTCGCGCAGTTTGCCGAAATTGGGGTCGGACAACCCATCGCCGCACCCTATGAACAACAGGGTACGCATACTGGCGAGCGCCCGCTGCATGGTTTGAGCATGCTCATGACTCAGGATTTGTTCATAGGAGCGAATCCCGAGAATTACGGTTTCCGGCTCCTTATAAAAGCCATGCAGGTGTATGATCCCTTCGTCGTCGCCCCGCAATACGCGCTCGACTTGAGAGCCATTCCGCCATGTCACGGGTGAACGGTTGGTAACGGTGGTGAGCAAACCGTCGTAGTTGGTCGTGGCGAGAGGGACGCCGAGATCGCGCAACGCATCCAAAATCTCAGTATGTCGAGGTTCGAGAGCGCCAACCGTCTCGTGGAGGAACCGCTTGAATTCACCGCCGGAGGGCGCCCCAAGTCTGTCCGAAACCTGCTCCGCCACGGAAAGCAGATCGGCAAGATCGCCGTCAAGCGCGCTGCGTTGCCGGTCAGCCCAGCCACTTGCCGGACGTGGCTGCGCCGCATCCGCACAGCGTTGAATCCCAAGCCGCAAAAGCCCGGTCCAGCCAGCGGCTTCGGCTCCGCCGGTCGTGGCCAACGATACGCCAGCGCCGACTACTGCCACCACCTGGCCCTTGGTGATCTGCTCAATCAGATCGTTGAACAAAGAATCGGACATGATCTTTTCAATTGAAGAAAACCGCGGCGCGCCGCTTCTGACTGCAAACCGCATCAACCAGCGGGTATATTAGCCATATTCGGATGCGTTGGCCTCACGATGCACCTAACAGGACGTAATGTCGCAAGCAGTGCGGGGTTTTTCCGCGATGCTTCGGAAAGGAGCGCGATCCGTGGTAGGCATGCTACGCTTTGTCGTGATCTCTCACGAGCCATGTGATATCCTTGACCACGAACATA